>JAGHUM010000004.1 GCA_018064855.1 Candidatus Physcocola equi | reverse complement strand
GTCATCCACAATGGGGTGTTGATTGGCACAATGAGAGGAATGAGCATACCTGTAACGAGGAAGCCTTCCTGGATTTCTTTATGGTGGATTTGTGCACCTACGAATTCTATGCCGAGGCCCACGCCGTAACTTACCACAATCACAGGCAGCATGGCGAGGAAGCCATATATGAACATTGAGGTCCAGGCAGCTGAAGCTTCTCCTATCGCGAGATAGTGCTGATAGCCTACATTGTACATGCCAAAAAGCAGGCAGGGGAGAAGTGCGAGGATAACAGTGCTCATGGTACGTTTCATGTCGTTCTGATCATGAATATGTGCGCCCGAACGCGATGTTGTGTTGGGCGTGAACAAGAATGTTTCAAAACCATCAAATACCGATTGGAGTTTGGCAAATTTGCCTCCCTCTTGGAACGATGGTTTCATCTTGTCCAATAAATTTCTTAGAGCTTTCACTATTATATATTTTCTTGTTGATTAATACTCAGTTGATTGTTATTCCATCTCTTTGCGCATGCGGTCCAAACCTTCACGAACGATGCGTTGCAATTCAAGCTTTGATGTGTCGGCGTATTCGGCAAGTGCAAAATCTTCAGGAGCCACTTCATAGATACCAAGTTGCTCCATTTTGTCGATGTCGAAAGCGATAATGGCTTTAATTAGGAATTCGGAATATATGTCCATCGGGAGCATACGGTCGTATTCTCCACTCATCACGATGGCGCGTTCGCCGCCATTTATTCGAGCATCCACCTTGTTTGATTTCTTAGCTCCCCCAAATAACCAGTGGGTGAAATTGTGGTAAACGCTGAATTTTTTAGGACTCAATGATGCCCATCCCATAAATTCATCCTTCTTGATGAGTTCGGGAATGACAGTGATTTGTCGGTATGGGGCACGCAAGTAAGAATTTGCTTCAATCTGTACACCGCTGAGCACATTGCCGTTGATGAAACGAGCATTTCCGCTATCGCTTTTCATATTGCCTTCAACGAGCGTCGACACAGGGCATCCCATAATTGATGACACGTATTTTGGATTCTCAATCTCAGAACCCACTACTGCCACAACGGTTTCGAAATTCACATATCCTTCTGTGAAAAGGTGTCCGATGCGGGCAAGTGTCACAACATCTAATGTGACGATTGTCTCACCTTTGTTAACGGGGGCGATGTTGGCTGCTTGCACGCCTGCATTACCAGCAGGGTGTGGACCTTTGAATACTACCGTTTCAGCACCTGTTGCCTCAAACTCTTCGCCTTCACGGCAACCAAGATACACATTACCGTTAGTTAGAGATTTGAGAACCTCAACACCTTTGTTGATATATTTGTTTTTCTCTCCAACAACGATGCTTAATGATGGCGCTAAAGGAGCAGAATCAAAGCAGGTCACGAAGAAGTCGCGTATTTCTGCGTTTGGCTTTGGCACAATGTCGTAAGGACGTTGTCTCATCATGCTCCACAGGCCAGATTCCAAAAGCAAAGCCTTTGCACTTGTCGGTTTTGTGATAAACGTTTTTTTACTGTCGGAATTGTCAGTTTCGATTTCGATTGATTCAATCTTTCTGCGTTCGCCACGATTTACGGATTTCACTACACCTGCAACAGGTGACACCACTTTGATGCTCTCAAAGTTTTTGTCGTGGTATAGCACATCGCCAGCGGCCACTTTTTCTCCTTCTTTCACATCCATTCTGGGGATGATTCCGGTAAAGTCGTCGGGAACAACAGCAAAAGTCGATGCTTTTGCACCCTGAGCAACTTTGTCGGAAAGGATAGCCCCTTCGATGTTGAGGTTGTAGCCTTTCTTGAGTTTAATCAATGTTGCCATATTCTTTCTTAATTGTAGTGTTGTCTGATTATGATATGCAAAGTTACAATTTTTATCTTATATAATTTAATGTATTAGTTATATTATTCTAAATTTACGTTATTTTGTTCACTCTTTTTGCGCGTTTCCTGTATGGATTTGCCGAATTTTCTTTGGTTTTTTATACAACGGCTTTTGAATCGCAGAAAAAAAATAAAAAAAAAGGGTCAAAAATGTTCATTATACTTTCATTTTTGAATATTTTGTAATAAATTTGCCTTGAATTAGGGGAATGCTACGCCTACATGAAAATGATGTTAGGTAGATATTTCCTTTAAAGTGGTGAACATAAGCTTAATAGCATTGTGAACTGATTTTTTGCCCTCTATTAAAGGCATAGAACGGACTTTAAACAAAAACTAATTTTTATATTAACTATTTAATTTATTAATTTTTTAACTATTTTTTATTTAAATTTATGGAAGCTACAAAGCAAACTGCTCAGCAGCCAAAACCTCAGGCTCCTGCAGCAAAGAAAGCTAACAACGGTGTTAGCAGTAATGTAGGTGGCATCAAGAATGCTTTTATCGTAATTTTAATCTGCTTCGTAATTGCAGAATGTTTCTACCTCTTTGGTTTGGGTAGTTTCTTCGAATATAGCGATGGCAACTCTTACGCTTCTCACTTCTTCGCTCCAACTAAGGAAGAAGGCGTAACAAGCAACCCAACTAACCTTCTCGGTACTATGTACCTTGGTGGTTTCGTTGTACCTTTCATTCTCACTTGCCTTTTGACAGTGCTCACTCTTACTGTTGAACGTTTCATCGCTCTTGGTAAGGCTGCTGGTAAGGGTAACCAAACTAAGTTCGTTGCTGAAGTTAAGAAGGCTCTCAACGAAAAGAACGTTGCTAAGGCTGAAGACCTCTGCAAGAAGCAACAAGGTACTGTTGGTGCTATCGTATTCTCTACTCTCGCTAAGTACAAAGAAATGGAAGCTAACACAGTTCTTCCTAAGGAACAAAAGCTCGCTGTTATCCAACAACAATTGGAAGAAGCTACTGCTCTTGAAATGCCATCATTGCAACAAAACCTCCCAATCTTGGCAACTATGACTACTCTCGGTACCCTCCTCGGTTTGTTCGGTACTGTTGTTGGTATGATCAAGTCATTCCAAGCTCTTGGTAACGCTGGTGCTCCTGACTCTGCAGAACTTTCTAAGGGTATTTCTGAAGCACTTGTGAACACTGCATCTGGTATCTTGACCGCAGTTTGCGCACTCATTGGTTACAACTTCTTTACTAACAAGATTGACAACCTCACTTACGCAGTTGACGAACTTGGTTTCGCTATCGTAAACGCTTACGCTGCTAACCACGCTAACTAATTTTCAAGTAGTGAGTTTTTAACAATTTTAAAAAGTAAATTAAAGTAATAACAATGGGAAAAGTCAAAGTTAAGAAAAAAGACCCACGTATCGACATGACCGCTATGTCGGACGTTACCGTTCTTCTGCTGACTTTCTTCATGTTGACATCTACCTTCCTTCAGGAAGAACCAGTTAAGGTGATTACTCCAGCTTCTGTTTCAGAAGATGTAGTGCCTGAACAGAAATTGATTACTGTGCTGGTTAGCCAAAACGAACACGATGGCCATGGTCAAGTTTACATGGAAATTGTGGGCGCTTCAAAGAAAGATGATGCTGACTCTGCGTTCACCACTGAAAACGTGAAGAAGCAAATTCTGCAAATCATGGCCAGCAAGCACAACATTAATTTCACTGCACA
>JAGHUM010000037.1 GCA_018064855.1 Candidatus Physcocola equi | reverse complement strand
ACACCCGACTGTTTGCAGATTTTGGAGATGGTCACTCCTTCCTTTCCCTTGTTCGCCTCATACGTGTCACGTATTTGGAACATTTTCTTTTCGCTCGCCATATTTTCTAAATTTTATGTTCGCGACAAAGATAATGGGCAAGTCGAGTTTTGCATTGGATGCTTACAAGAAAGACTAGAAGTTTACATAATTTTCCCCAAAAAAGAACCCCCATTGCGCAGAAATAAAAATCCCCGAAAGACAAGCCGCTTTCGGGGATTTTTTATCGGAAAATCTGCAGAATTCGCCTTACTTGTAGAATTCAAGTTCTGTTTTCTGCTTCCATGTCTGCTTTTTAGCCTTGGCATTGTCAGAACCCATACCTTCCCAAGATACACGGTCTGAACTGATGCCTTTGACTACAGTCAGGTAGTCTGCAATAAGTCGTGCGTGTTCACGGCTGATGGCATAGTTGAATTCTTCCTTAGCCTCGGTGTTGTTATAACTCTTGATGTTCAAGCCGTATTCTGGATGCTGCTGCATGAAGTAGGCCAACTTGTCGAGCGATGCGTAACTGCTTTCTTTCAATCCCATCAAGCCGTTGCCAAGGTAGGCTATGCCTTTGAGGGTGTTGGTCTTCATGGCTTTTTCTTCCGCGGTCATCTGGCTGTCTTCAATCTTCTTGCGTTCTTCCACCACAGGTTTAACCTCAGCGACTTCCTGTTTAGGTTCTTCCTCCACAGGCTTAACCTCAGCCACTTCTTGCTTAGGTTCTTCCACCACAGGCTTAACTTCAGCGACTTCCTGTTTAGGTTCTTCCACCACAGGCTTAACTTCTTCTATATGTCTCGGAGGTTTGTTGTCTGGCGAGAGTGGGGTGTTGCGGGCAAGTTCTTCTTCTTTCTTGCTTGGTTCTTCTTCAACCAATACAGGTTGAGATTCGTTCAATTCGTTCATCTTCTCTTCCTCCTTCTTCTTTTTGTTCGGATCGCCGAAAATGAAGTTCAAACCAAGAGATGCCTGCAGGAATCTTGCTTTTGATGGAATCGCATAGTCTTTGCTTTCAGCAAAGTGGAGTGGGGTGTGGTCTATCATCCAGTAGAGGTTGACAGGCCCGGCGTTTAAGTTCATTCCCAATCCGATGCTGTTCCATGCACCGTCGAACATACCATAAGATGCCGACAATGAAATGGTCTTGAACGGACGGAAGTTGGCGCTGATACGGAAGTCTTCATCCAAGTATCCTTGATTGATGTAGGTCTTGGACAATACGCCAAATCCCAGACGATCTTCCCATACACTGTATTCTGCACCCAAGTTGACTTTTGCGGTCAGCAAACTGGTGTAACTCTTGGCTTTTTTCTTTTGCTCGAACATATCTTCGAGCATGTCTTGGTATTCTTCCCAATACTTGGTGGTGTCGTCGTTGATGTCATAAGTGACTCCGTTGTATCTGAAATCTCTCACTTTGTCTATTTGGTGCAGATTCTTGCTCCAACGGATAAAACCAAGGTCGGTCAGACTGGCGCTGAGCTGCAACTGTGGCAGTATCTGATAAGTGCCACCAAGGTCAACCGCAAAACCGTTTCCGTTGGATTTTGCGTAATCGTCTGCTTTCAAATCGTCATTGAAGTCGATTTTATCGATTTTCCCTTTCTCATCTTCGGTGATTTCAAGACCAGGGATGGATGCGTAAATACTTCCGTCGCCGCTGATCCTCCATTCGTCTTCGCTGCCTGTGATTTTCATGTCGGAAAAGTCGCTCATCACATTGGCATGACCATAGAGGTATTTCAATTTGCCTCCCACGGTCAACTTGTCGTTGATTTTTTGCGAATAACCTGCTGCAACTTCCGTATAGAGTGTTGCGTTCAAAGAAAGTTCGTCAGCATCAAAGTTGTAGGTCTTACCTTCCGACATGCCTTCAAATGCAAGGGTTGGAATGGCTCTTGGAACTGAAACGTGAACATCGCTTCGGTTGGACAGGTTGAATGTGACATAACCTCTATTCAGTTTGAAACCGAAATCAATGAGACTGATTCGATATTCTTCGTAGATGTTCAAGTTGTCTTTCAAGTTGTCGAGAAAGTTTTGGATGCCGCCTTTTGCGTTTTTATCGAAGAAGAGGACGGTCTGTTTCTCGCCGTTCACATTTACGTTCTTAACGATGTCGGTCAGGTTGAAGCAGTTGTTCCCGGCTTTCAAGTTGAAAGAACCCAATGCTGGCATGCCGATATAGAATTTGTTGGTCGGCTGGAATGCCGGATTCTGGTAATGCTGCAGGGTGCTCCATTTCATGAAATAGGCAGTGCTTGCGTCTTGAGCCAAAGCGCCAGAGGCCCACATGGCACCAGCCATGGCGCATAACTTAATTATATTGTTGGTTTTCATTTTCATTCTCAATCGTCAATTTGGTTAATAAGAAGATCGCCCTTTACATAAGCGCTGATTTTAGCACTGATGGCATCTTTGTCCATCACTTTCACTGCTTCGTTTTTATCATCAACCTTAATAGAGTAGGTCAACAAGATGCCGCTCACAAGTTTCAGTCCATCCATGTCTTTGTCGGTGTATTCGATGACGATGTCGTTGGTGCTTGCTTTCACAACTTTGTTGGTTTCTGCGTCAACAGTGGCAGACTTCAACTCGATGATTCTGTCCAGACCTTTTTCAATCAACACCATTCGTTTGTTGATGGTGTCTTTTTGGTAGAATTGGAGTTTCACAAAAGCATTGAATGGCAGTTTATTGATAAATTCACCTTTCAGTTTCATTTTTTCCAAATTGAACGATTTTTCGACGTAGTCGTTCAAATTGACATCCTTAATCGTGTCGTTGACTGTAATGTAACTGCCTTTTTTGAAGTAGGCTGGTATCTCAACGGCTAAATCAAGTGCGATCTCCGAGTCGTTACTGAAGAAATAGTTTTCTTTGCTGTCAACCGGTGTCTGTTTTGATGCAAGGGAGTAACGTAAATCAATGGCTTTGGGCTTGGAATTGACAATTTCATCGATTCTTCCGTTGTTGTGGTCGAATGTTTCGTTGAGAATATCTTTTCTGTTGTCGATTCTTTTGTTGAAATCGGTGGTCACGCTGTAAGAGGTCTTGTTGTTTTTGAATGTGGCATCCAATACTTTGCCCTCCGCGCTGGTGGATTTGAGCGATTCGATAGTCAGCACCATAGGAAGACCGATGTTGCTGTTGGCTTTTATTGTCACTTTCGGATCGACCACTTTGAGGTCTAAGTCAAAATCCAGGTCATCAAACAAATCAATGTCGATACGGGTATTCTCCGATTGCGTCTTGTCGGTATTCAAAATGCCCCAAATGGTTTTAAATGTGAGTGGACTGTTTTTTGACGTGCCGGAAATGGAAATCATAGACTCGTCATTCAATGTAAGTTCCACATCTTTCTGCAATTTCAAGATGAGGATGCAGTCAATAGCGTCTTTACCGTTTGAACTGACTTTAACACCATCCAGATCTATTACTTGTTTTGGGGAATTCATGCCAACCGAGAATAATTCTCCGTTTTTTGTGGCGCCAGATAAGAGCAAGGTTAGTTTTGTGTTCTCAATCAGGTTCCCCATGTTGCAGCCCACCTGAATGTTGAGTTTGGCTTTGTCGAATACCACGCTGTCGATGCGGGCTTGGATGCTGTCTTCTTTGCTTTCTATGCCCAGCGGAATTTGGAACGGACAACGGAGATGAGCACCTGCTTTCAGCATGATTTTGTTCCCGATTAGTTGCTTGGAAACGCTGCTAATTTCACTTTCTACCAGAATGATGCTGGCTGGCTCTATTTTAGCATCGATGTTCAAATCTTCCAGCTCGCAATTATCAATGTTGATATAAGTGGTGGTGTCATAGGTGAAGACCAATAATCCACTTTCGTCGGTGCCTAATCCTTCTATGCCTTGTTTCTTGATAAGGTCGGCCATGGTGATGGTCGAATTCCCGATAGGTGCAGCGATGCCGGTGTGTATTTGCAGACTGTCGGTCTGTAAATCTTCAAGTGCATAATCTTCTACAGAGCACTGACAAAACAATGCAGAGCAAAAGAGACCTGCGGCTGCAAGTTTTTTTTTATTTTTCATATTTAGTTTAATTTGAGATAGATGTTTTACTTGTATTAAAACGTGTTGATAAATTTAGTTGATTTTTTTGAAATTTCATCTTTTGGGACAGCAATATGAAAGAAAGTTTACAATTTTTTATGGATTTGTGTAATTTTGCGACTTGAAATTTGAAAACGATAATTAACGTAAACTATTATTAAAAAACTTTTATGAAACGATTTTTATTTCTATTTGTATTTATTGCCGCCATGTTGGGCTGTTCAAAATCTAATGACGAAGATTCGGCACAACTTAATCTTTCTGCACCCAATGGAATGGGTGTCAGTGTGTCGGCAGATGGTGATATTTCCATTTCTGCTCCGGCTGAAGGTTTTTCCACTACGCTCAAATTGAATGCTACAAAGGCTTGGTCGGCAAATGTGAATGAAACACGTGGTGGAGTAGTTACCAAACAAGCCAATTTGTCGTCTGATGTTGCCCACTCATGGTGCATGATTTCCCCATCGAAAGGCGATGCCGGCAATGTGGAGGTTGATATTGTGCTCGAAGCCAATAATTCCTCTGCAGAGCGTCATGCAACAGTTGTCATTACCTGTGGAGATGTGAAAAAGACTGTTTCTGTAACACAGGCAGGAGAAGGAACCCCGACTGTCGGGGTTAAGATTGTAAGTCACTCTCCGGGTCCTGATTTTCTGACGCATACAGTCGAAATCACCAACAATGGAGATGAGGTGATCAAAGCAGAGTTCGGGCTCAGGTATTCACTTGATGAAACTATGGCGAATGCAAAAACTGTGTCGGGAGTATCGAAGGAAATCAAACCGGGAGAGTCGGATACTGTTAGCATAAAGATTAGTGACCTGAAGTCGGATATTTATTATTATATTCAAGGTGTTGCTACATTAGATGGTAAGGAATATGTGGGAGAGGTGGAATCTGCTCAAACCAAGCCTGCTTATATACGCTTCCACGAAGATACTAAGGAGTCTTATGATTTCGGTGAGGATGGCGGCTCTTTCTCAAGCGTTGTTTATGCAAATGTTCCGTTTGAGGTCTCTTTTTCAGGAGATTGGCTGACGGTGGCAATTGAGGAGCACGCCTACGACAACACGTTCCATCAATATATGTTTAATGTATTGCCTAATACGTCTGAAAATAATCGTATCGCCACTGTTTCCTTTGAAAGCAAGAAATATGGAATAAAGATCATGGTTACGGTCAATCAGACTAAAAAAATGCCAGATTTTGGAGAAACCTCTGGTCATGCTTGGGTGAATCTCGGATTGCCTTCTGGCACTCTTTGGGCAAAGATGAACATCGGCGCTGAAAAGGTTGAAGATTGTGGGCGATATATGTCTTGGGGTGAAAGTGTGGTAGTCGGAGAAAAAGATCCGGATAATCTCTACAATTTTAAATCTTATGAGACTTTCGTTAAACAAAACTATTCAACATATAGTTATAAGTTTTATTACGATAAGGCTTTTGAAGAGGGCGACAATGCCATGGGGCTGCCTACATCAGGGCTTGTGAACAAATACTGCAGGGCAGATGGTAAACTGGTCTTGGAAGATATGGATGATGCTGCCCGCGTGATTTGGGGAGAGAATTGGACAATGCCAACTTACGAACAAGTGGCAGAACTTGTGCAGAACACTTATTATGAATGGACTACTAACTACAATGGATCAAATGTCGCTGGTGGCGTGTTCTATCGTAAGAAAAACGGTGCTGATGCTAAATATGACCTTGACGATACTCATATTTTCATTCCTGCAGGTGGCGAGGCTGAATGGAAAATAAATTATGTCGGTTCTTTTGGCAGAATTTATTCAAAGAGCCTTGTTCCTCCGAGAGCCTCAATCAACCCAGACTATTATGTCTCTGGCCTTGGTTTTTCTGAACGCAGTGCGGATGTTGTTAGTCTTGCAAGATGGTTAGGATATAACTTCCGTGCTGTTGTGGTTAAATAATTAAGATGTGCCGGATAATTGACTTACATAAATTTCATTCACTGTTTTTTTGAAGCCATTTTGTGCAGATTGCTGCGCCGAACTTTTGTTTATCTAATCATTTTTTCTTACCTTTGCCCTCCGAAACGTGCGCTCCTCTTCACAGGGAGTGTGTAGTATTGTTTTTGATAACTTTATAAGATCAATAAATGAATATCGAAAGAAAAAACATTGATGAGGTGAATATTCTCCTCACCATGGAAGTTGAAAAGGCTGACTATCAGCCCGCTGTAGAAAAAGCGCTTAAAGATTACCGCAAGAAGGCCAACATGCCTGGTTTCCGCCCTGGTTGTGTGCCTATGTCTTACATCAAGAAACTTTATGGTAAGGCATTGGAGGCTGAAGAAATCAACAAGTTCGTAGGCGAAAACCTCTACAAGTATATTCAGGATAACAAACTCGCTGTCCTTGGCGAACCTCTTCCAAGCGAAGTGGAAAAGAGCGTTGCAGATCTCGATTCTGACAAGCCTGCTAAGTTCTTCTTCGACATCGCTGTTGCTCCAGAATTTAAGGTTGAACTCAATGGCCGCAATTCTTTCACTCAGTATCAGATTACTGTTGATGATAAGATGCTCAACGACGCCATCAAGCAATATACAAGCCGTTTCGGTCACTACGACAAGGGCGAAAAGGCTGAAGAAAACGACCTCGTTAAGGGTGTTGTTGTTGAACTCGAAAACGGTGCTGAAAAAGAAGGTGGCGTGAAGAATGAAGGCGCTATCCTCAGCCCTAAATATATTTCTGAAGAAGGTAAGAAACTCTTCCTCGGCGCTGCTGTTGGTGCTCAAATCACTTTCAACCCTAAGAAGGTGCTCGAACAGGACGCTGAAGTTGCCGCTTTCCTCAAAATCAACAAAGAGGATGTTGCTGTGGCAGACAAAGACTACCTCTTCACTATCAACGAAATCTCTCGCTATGTTGAAGCAGAACTCAACCAGGATCTCTTCGACAAGGCATTCGGTAAGGATGTCGTAAAGAGTGAAGCTGAATTTAAGTCTAAACTCGAAGCCGACATCAAGGATACTCTTGAAGCAGATAGCGAATTCAAACTCCTTTCTGACGTTCGTGCGGCTGTCCTCAAGAAGATGGAAGACCTTAAATTCCCTGAAGCATTCTTGAAACGTTGGCTCAAAGCAACTGCTAAAGACAAGAAGGAAGCTACCGACGAAGAAATCGAAAAGCAGTTCCCTGAAATGCTCGAAGGTCTTAAATGGCAGTTGGCTAAAGACCAACTCGCTAAGGCAAACGACGTTAAGGTTGAAGAAAAAGACCTCGTTGAATTCGGTAAGAAAGTGGCTCGCGCTCAGTTCGCTCAGTATGGCATGATGTCAGTTCCTGAAGATGTTGCAGAAAACTACGCTCACGATATGCTTAAAGACAAGAACGCTGTTCGTAACATGGTTGATCGTGTTATCGAAGAAAAGATTCTTGCTGCTGTTAAGGGCGCTGTTAAACTCAGCACTAAGCAAATTTCAGTTGAAGAATTCCAGAAATTGGTTAGCGAAGAAGCTAAGTAATTTTAATCTGACGATTAATATCAAGCGGACGAGATGCTTTCTCGTCCGCTTTTTTTGTCCCTACAGACCTTCATTTGCGTCAGGTGACAACTGAATTTCAGATTGCTTGAAATTACATTATATTGTTCAGCGAATTTTTTCCATGATTTTTTTTGCTTTTATTCCGAATTTTTTTTATAACTTTATAATGCAAAAGAAAAGTGATCTTTGCGAATGCTCCCTTTCAGGGACGATTTATTGTTGGTTATGGAATTTTTTAGAAATATAAACTAATTTAAAACATCAAACGAAAATACAATGAATAAGAACGACGAATTCCGCAAATTTGCGACCGGTCATCTTGGCATGAACGGACTCGCTCTCGATCAGTATGCTGCATCATCTTCGGTAACTGCAAGTTATATCTCTCCAAGCATTTTGGAAGAGCGTCAGTTGAATGTGACTCAGATGGATGTTTTCTCACGTCTTATGATGGACCGTATCATCTTCTTGGGCTCGGAAGTGGATGCTTATACTGCAAACGTTATTCAGGCTCAGTTGCTCTTCCTCGATACTTCTGATCCAGGTAAGGATATTTCCATCTATATCAATTCCCCTGGTGGCTCTGTATATGATGGCCTTGGCATTTACGATACCATGCAGTTCATCGGCTCGGATGTATCTACTATTTGTACTGGTATGGCTGCTTCCATGGCTTCTGTCCTTTTGGTGGCAGGCGCGAAGGGCAAACGCTCGGCACTCAAACACAGCCGTGTCCTCATTCACCAGCCTATGGGTGGTGTGGCTCCTGGCACTCAGGCTACCGATATGGAAATCACTACCCGTGAAATCGTAAAACTCAAAAAGGAACTTTACGATATCATTTCTGAGCATTCAGGTCAGGCTTATGAAAAGATTGCCGCCGATGCAGAACGCGACTATTGGTTGACTGCAGCTGAAGCGAAAGAATATGGCATGATTGATGAAGTGCTTGAAAGAAAAAAATAAGTTAATCGCATTCTTTATTCAAGATGGCAAAAAAATCTGATCAATACTGCGATTTCTGCAGACGCTCGTCAAAGGAAGTGGGTATGCTCGTTTCGGGCTATACCTCTTGTATCTGCGATGAGTGTGCTGTCAAGGTCAAGGAGTTTGTCGAACTTCAGATGCAGGCTGCGGGCAAGGCTAAGGCCAAAAACAAAGCGCAAAATCTGTTGAAGGGGAAAACTATTCCAAAACCTGTGGAGATTAAAAACTTCCTTGATCAATATGTGATCGGACAAGACCACGCAAAGAAGATTCTTTCGGTGGCTGTCTATAATCACTACAAGCGACTTACCCAGCCAGACGATTCAAATGAAGTTGAGATTGAAAAATCCAATATCATCATGGTCGGCTCTACCGGTACCGGAAAAACGCTGCTGGCAAAGAGTATAGCAAAGATGCTTCATGTCCCTTTCACCATTGTTGATGCCACGGTGCTCACCGAGGCTGGTTATGTGGGTGAGGATATAGAAAGCATCCTTACACGTTTGTTGCAGGCTTGCGACTACGATGTTGATGCGGCTCAGATGGGTATCGTGTTCATCGACGAAATCGATAAAATCGCCCGTAAGGGAGACAATCCGTCCATCACTCGTGATGTGAGCGGCGAAGGTGTGCAGCAGGGCTTGCTCAAACTTCTTGAAGGCTCGGTTGTTTTGGTGCCACCTCAAGGCGGTCGTAAACACCCCGATCAGAAGATGATACCTGTTGATACAAAAAACATTCTCTTTGTGTGTGGTGGAGCTTTTGACGGAATTGAACGCAGAATCTCTAACCGACTCAATGCACAGGTAGTAGGGTATGGTGCTTCTCTCAAAAAGGAAAAAATAGACACAGATAACATTTTGCAGTATGTGACACCTCAAGACCTCAAGTCTTTTGGTCTTATTCCTGAAATTATCGGTCGTCTGCCAATGCTTACTCACTTGAACGCTCTCGATCGCAATGCCCTTCGTCGTATTCTTACAGAACCGAAAAACGCAATTATCAAACAATATATTAAAATGTTTGAGATTGATGGGATCAAGCTGGAAATAGATGATGCAGTGCTCGACTTTATTGTGGATAAGGCTGTTGAGTTCAAATTGGGGGCGCGTGGTTTGCGCTCAATCGTCGAAACCATTATGCTCGACGAAATGTTCGATTTGCCGTCTTCTGGTGAAAAAACTTTCCGTGTGACACTCGAAGAGGCAACGAAAAAACTGACACATGCCGATGCGGCACGACTCTCTGCGGTCTAATATAAAAAAGACAGAATATACAACAACTTGATAATTAGTGCTTTCTGCACATTTGCTGCAGAAGCACTTCAAGTTTTTGTTTTTTTTCTTCGAAAAGATATTGCTATTACAAAATTGTGCTTAAATTTGCACCCGATTTCGCTATGATGGTGATGAGTTGTTTTCCGTCTTATGCGAATGTGCGAATGCGATTTTGTTACTGCTTGATATTCTTTTCGTTTGTTTATCTTTAAGTGGTTTTCTTATGGTAACAGACAAAGAGCTTAAGGCGCAACTCAAGTTGCATTTTGGCTTCGATTCCTTCAAGGGCAATCAAGAGGCCATCATAAAAAACGTGCTCGCTGGTAAAAACACGCTTGTGCTCATGCCTACGGGTGGGGGAAAGTCGCTGTGCTATCAGCTGCCTGCCCTCATCATGGAAGGTACTGCAATTGTGGTGTCGCCGCTCATCGCTCTGATGAAAAACCAAGTGGATGCCATTCGAAGTGTCAGCACCGACGATGGTGTCGCTCACTTCCTCAATTCGTCACTCCCTAAAGCTGCTATTGAAGCAGTGAAAAGTGACATCCTTTCAGGTAAAACCAAGCTGCTTTATGTGGCTCCGGAAAGCCTCGGTAAGGAAAATAATCTGGAATTCCTAAAGAGCGTCAAAATCTCTTTCCTGGCTGTTGATGAAGCGCAGTGCATCTCTGAATGGGGACACGACTTCAGACCTGAATACAGACGTATCAGGGAAGTGATGGAAATGCTTGGACAAAATATTGGTGTCGTCGCTCTCACTGCTACGGCAACAACAAAAGTTCAACACGATATCCTGAAGAATCTTGGAATGTTGGATGCCGATGTCTTTCAGTCGTCTTTTAATCGTCCTAACCTCTATTATGAGGTCAGACCTAAGACCGACAACATCGACAAGGATATTGTGAAGTTCATTAAATCCCAGTCGGGTAAGTCGGGTATCATTTATTGCCTAAGTCGCAAGAAAGTGGAGGAACTTACCGAAATGCTCAACATGAACCACATAAGCGCTCTAGCTTATCATGCGGGCATGGACTCGGGAGAAAGATCCAGCAACCAAGATAATTTCCTGATGGAAAAGGTGGACGTCATCGTCGCCACCATTGCTTTCGGAATGGGTATCGACAAACCCGATGTGAGATATGTCATCCATTATGATATGTCTAAAAGTATTGAAAGCTACTATCAGGAAACCGGAAGAGCCGGCAGAGATGGCGGCGAAGGACGGTGCATCGCTTTCTATTCGAAGAAAGACTTGCAAAAACTTGAAAAGTTCGTTCAAAACAGCAATAAGTCCGCATCTGAGCAGGAAATAGGACGACAACTCATTAAAGAGACTGCCGACTATGCGGAGACAACTTCTTGCAGACGCAAATTCTTGTTGCGCTATTTTGGCGAAATTTATCCTGAAGATAATTGTTGTAATTGTGATAACTGTTTAAATCCTAAGAAACAAGTGGACGTAAAGGATTTTTTGAAAACGATATTAGAGACTATCGATACTTTGGATGGTGATTTCGATCAACACTATATTTCTAATGTAGTGCTTGGTATCAGCTCTAATGAAATTGAAGATAATGGACATGATGAAGCCGAGACTTTTGGGGAACTGAAAGGCAAACGTGGTGATGAGACGGAGGATATTGTTGCTTCTGTCTTCGCTAAGGCTATTCAGGAAGGTTACATCGATAAAGATGATAACGGTATCCTCACTTTGAACGATAAGTCCAAAGCGTTCATGAAAAAGCCAAGTGCATTCAATGTGGACTCTGATGAAACAAGTGGCGATGATGATGATCTGACCGGACCTATCTCAGGCTCGGGCAGTGATTTCTGCACCGATCCTCAGCTCTATGCTATTTTGAAGGATCTGCGTAAGAAAACTGCTGATAAAAACGATTGCCCTCCGTATGTCATTTTTTCTGATGCTCAACTTGAGCAGATGGCTACTGTTTACCCAACTTCTGTGGATGAACTGCAAAACATTCCTGGCGTTGGCATTGGTAAGGCAAAAAGATACGGTGACGAGTTTTTGAAAATCATCAAAAGACACGTTGAAGATAATAATATTGAGAGACCTCTTGAACTTCGTATCCGTACAAAACCAAACGATTCCAAACTCAAAGTGGATATCATCAGCATGATTGATAAGAAAGTGCCGCTCGATACCATCGCTGATATGAAGGGACTCGATGAAGAGGAACTCCTCAAACAGTTGGAGTCTATTGTGGAAAGTGGCACTAAAATCAATATCAATTACTACTTGATAGATTTCTTCGGAGACGAAGATCGTATTGACGATATTTTCGACTATTTCAAAAACGAATCGGAAACCGATGATGTTGATGAGGCAATGGAAGTGCTTGGTGGCGATTATACTGAAACTGAAATCAGACTCGTACGCATTAAGTTCCTCACTGAATTAGGTAACTAATATTCTCTCTTTTCTAGACTTCAAATAATACAATATATATGACAAAACCTGTTCTATTGGTGTTAGCGGCCGGCATGGGTAGTCGCTACGGAAAGCTGAAACAACTCGACGGAGTTGGACCTTCTGGCGAAACCATCATGGATTATTCTATTTTCGATGCTATCCGTGCGGGATTCGGTAAGGTCGTTTTCGTTATCCGTCACGATTTTGAAAACGATTTCCGCGAAAAAATCCTTTCTAAATACCAGGCTTCTATCCCAGTGGAGGTGGTCTTCCAATCTCTTGATGCTCTTCCTGAAGGTTTTACCCTCAATCCTGAACGCGTGAAACCTTGGGGTACTAATCATGCCATCATGATGGCGGCTAAAGCAATCAAGGAACCTTTTGCTGTGATCAATGCCGACGATTTCTACGGAAAAGAAAGTTTCCAGACGCTCGCCGATGGATTGAATAAAATGCAGGGTAAACAGAATGCGTATTGCATGGTGGCTTACCAACTGGGGAATACGCTTAGTGAACATGGTACTGTCTCTCGTGGCGTATGCTCTAAGAGCGCACAGAATCATCTTACTTCTGTGGAAGAACACTATGAGGTACATCGCAATGAAAATGGTGAGGTCATATTCAAGAATCAGAAGACGGGTGTTTTCGAAACTATCGATGAAAATGCGCCTGTATCTATGAACATGTGGGGATTCACTCCAGATTACTTTGTTCATTCGGATAAGGATTTCCGTCAATTCCTCACAAATAATATCGATAACTTAAAAGCTGAATATGGTATTCCTACCATGGTTAACCATCTTATCGAGTCGAATACTGCTTCTATCGAAGTGCTCACTACTCCTTGTAAGTGGTTTGGCGTAACCTACCAGGAAGACAGACCTGTTGTGGTGCAGAAAATCGCCGACCTTGTTAACGCTGGTGTTTACCCTAAAAAATTGTTCTGATGAAAAAAAGAATCCTCGTCACTGGTGGTACTGGCTACATCGGTTCTCATACAGTCGTTGAATTGATAAATGCTGGTTTTGAACCTATCATCATCGACAACCTTTCCAACTCCAATATCGGTGTGCTTGATGGCATCAAAAGAATCACAGGAGTTGAACCTATTTTTGAAAACATCGATTTGAAGGACTATGTTTCTCTCAACAAGTTCTTCCAAAAATATGAGGGCATTGAGGCTATCATCAATTTCGCCGCAAGTAAGGCAGTGGGGGAGAGTGTGAAGATGCCTGTGATGTATTACAGAAACAACATCACTTCTTTGCTCAACCTCGTGGAACTTATGCCTAAGTATGGCATCAACCACATCGTGTTCTCTTCTTCTTGCACAGTTTACGGACAACCTGATGTGCTTCCTGTAACCGAACAGAGCCCAATTCAACCTGCTACTTCTCCTTATGGTTATACAAAGCAGGTTTGCGAAAATATCATTCGCGATACTGTGAAGGCGACTGTAGGCATGAAGTCGATTTTGCTCCGTTATTTCAATCCGATTGGTGCGCACCCTTCTGCTGAGATTGGTGAGTTGCCAAATGGTGTTCCTAATAACCTCCTGCCTTTTGTTACTCAGACAGCCATCGGTCTCCGTTCTGAACTGAAGGTGTTCGGTAATGATTATAACACTCCTGATGGTTCTTGCATCCGCGACTATATTTATGTGGTCGATTTGGCAAAGGCCCACGTGATGGCTGTGGAACGAATGCTCGACAAGAAAATGAAACGTTCTGTTGAAGTGTTCAACCTCGGTACAGGTACTGGTCTTAGCGTGTTGGAAATTGTGAACAAGTTTATGGAGGTTTCCGGCGTGAATCTGCCTTACCAGATTGCTCCTCGTCGTGAGGGGGATATCGAAAAGGTATGGGCCGATCCTTCTCTTGCAAATAAGGAACTTGGATGGAAAGCCGATACTCCTTTGGAAGATGTTCTTAGTTCTTGTTGGAAGTGGGAACTCAAGCTTCAGGAGCGCAGAGAAAAAGATCAACAGAATTCGTAATTTTTTACATATTGTTTTTTTTATTGTTTTACACTCATGATTAGTATCAAAGGAAAGTGGGCACTCGTTACCGGCGCAAGTCGTGGTATTGGTGCTTTGGCGGCTATCGAATTAGCCAAGAATGGTTGTAACCTCGTTCTTCACAGCCGTAAGGTTGAGCATGCTGAAAAGGTGCTTGCTCAAGCAAAGGCACTCGGTGTGGATGCTTATGCTATCGCTGCTGATTTGGAAGACGATAATGATGTTCGTCGTATGTTGGCTGATATCGATTCAAAGGGTACCGATATCTCTATTGTCCTCAATAATGCTGGCATCCAGGTTACTTACCGCCCATTCCCTGAGTATTACAAGACTCCTACAGAAGAGTTCGTAAAGAGCCTCAAGGTAAACACTGTGGCTCCAATGATTATCTGTTATCACTATTTGCCTAAGATGATTGAAAAAGGCTTCGGTCGTATCGTTAACACTACTAGCGGTATCGACAAGGAACCTGAACAACCAGCTTACTCTGCAAGTAAGGCGGCTCTCGACAAAGTGACCAAAGACCTCGCTACAAAGGTCAACGGTACCGATGTTATGCTCAACTTGCTCGATCCAGGATGGTGCCGCACTGACCTTGGTGGCCCAAATGCTCCAAATGCTCCTGAAAGTGCAATCCCTGGTGCTGTTTTGGGCGTGTTTGCAGACGATAAGGTTTCTGGTCGCATCTTCTCTGCTCAGGATTATGCAGGTATGTCGCTTGCTGATGCTGTGGCTAAAGTGGAAGGAAAATAATGGATTCTTAGAAATTCGGTCAACTTATTGTTGTAACCTGATAATATAAAGGCAGAAAATTTCTTTTTCTGCCTTTTTTGTTGTATTTTTATTCCACTATTTCAGTTGTTTCCTAAAATCTACTGATTGTTATGACCGAGGAAGTAAACCATAATCAGGTGCGCAAGGATAAACGAGAATGGGCGGTGATGAGAATGTTCAGGTCTGCTTATTCTTCTTTCCCCATTGCGGAGGTCGAAAAATCGGAATGCCCCGATTTTTTGGTCCGGTCTTCTCATGGCCTTATCGGAGTGGAGGTGACTGAACTGAAATACGACAGAAACGATTTTGATTTCAATCCCAGAGGACATGAGTCTTGGCTGGAGTCTATCATGGATGCGGCACGTATCGAATTTGAACAGTCTTCCGATCAAAAGCTGATTGTCGATGTTCACTTTTATAACGAATTGGGACCGACTATTTCCAGACCGAAAGACAAACCTGCCCTTTTGCTGCACGATGGATTGAAGGAGGCTATATTGAAAATCGTGAGGGACAACGTGCCAGAGGCGACTGGACTTGAATTTGCTGTGGACAGAACCAGTAAATATGGGTATGAAAATCTGCCGTCCATTATCCAGGCTATTTATATTAAGAACATGACAGGCAGATATATGGAAGGACTTTGGTATGCCGGTATTTCAGCAAAGGTGAAGCCGATGTCTGTTCAAAGCCTTACGGAACGAATATCTGATAAAAACACCAAAATTAGTCATTATAACCATGAATGTAAAAAAATGTGGTTGCTCATCGTGCAAAACTCTTTCCTGATGTCGGAAAACTATGATCCTCAGGCTGTTTATAGGGCCCTGCATCATCGTTATCGTTCGCTTTTCGATAAGGTGTTTGTACTTGAACGCATAGAAGGTAATGTGACCGAATTGCCGATTATCAAGATTCAACAATAAATTTCTGTGAAATATCTTGTGCTTTTTTCGATTTTTTTGACCTTTTCCCGCTTTTTTTTCTTATTTTTACCATTCATATTGGGTAAATACAAAGTGTTTTACCTGCCTTTTTCTGGCCATTATGTGTTGGAATAGGGTGGTTTGTATTCCTTATGTATTTATACTACAAATTATTAATGTGAAAAAACTCTCAGTTATTATGAGTTCATATTGCTCTAATCTTCAATATAGACTGGTTGCCTTTGTCTCGGCAATCCTTTTTGCTTGCGGGCTTGTCTCTGCACAGGACGTGTGGATTGATATCAAAACCCCGCAAGAGTGGAATACCTATGCTAAAAGTTTGTCAACTGCTTCCAACCGAACTAAGAATTATCGACTTGCTGCGGATTTGGACTTCACGGGTGTGGCGTTCTGTCCTTTTGGTGGCGTAAGATACATTGGTGCTGGCTCTGATAACGAGTCTTTTGCTTTCCAAGGTGTTTTTGATGGTAATGGCCATACGATTTCCGGCATCTCTTCTTTTAATTCTGTCGGCACTCCTAAACCTTGCATCGCGTTGTTCGGACGTTGTAAGGGAGCAACCATTAAAAACCTATATGTAAAGAATTGCACATATCCTTCCAATACTACCACAACCCAGGCTCCTGCGGTGGGTGTTGTGTGTGGTATTATGGCGACATCTACCGTTTCTAATGTGATTGTGGAGAATTGCTCGATTGTGGCAGGTAATCCCGGAGGCAGAGGACAAACAGGTATCATTTGTGGTGAAATAACTGGTAGTTCTACAATTGAAAATGTGGTTATCAGCAAGTGTTCTATCGGCAACGGTCAAGACGTCGGCCAGTTCCGTGGTGGTGTTATAGGTTATACTACGGTGGGTTGTACCATCCGTAACTGCTATGTTCATGTCAACATTACTTCAGCAAGTGAAAGTGATGGTGGTATCATTGGCGCGTCGAAAGGGAATAAAGAGCCTGTCATTCTTGAAAACTGTTTCGCTGCTGGTGCCATTACGGCAAATGTCAGCCTTTCCAACGATTTGGCAAATATAGGAGGTATTGCAGGTGAGGCGAATAATATCGTGGTTACCAACTGCGCCTCTGCAGATTCCATCATCATAAGTTCTTTAAATCAAAACCACCAAAATATGGGTGGTTTCTTTGGTAAGGTGCTGAGCGGAACCTCTGTCGAATATGGCTACGCTTTGGGTAACTTGGTCGTTCAACACGATCCTGTCGCTTCCAGAAATGGCTTGAACACTTTTTATGGCAGCCCCGATAGAGCAACAGACCCTTCTTTTGTTCCTTCCCTGACGATGTGCTTCTCCGGTAGGGAGTTGTATGAGGCTTTCCACAATAAGAAATACGATGAAAGCACGGTGAACGGTGCCATTTATGGTAGCCCTGCAAAACTCGTTGCACGCGATTCTATGCAATCGGGCTGCTTGGCTATCGATCTGAATAAAGCGCAAAGTAGTCTGGTGTGGAACCAGAAAGATGGCTTGTTCTTCAATTATTCCGTGCCTTTTGCAAAGTGCCCTGACTTGCTTTCTCTTTTGGTGAAGGCTAAATTGATGACGCAAACTGATGCTGATAATTTCAGCGTTGTGGCTCCTACTTGCGGAAGCGTTCAGCGTGTGTTCCATATCACATCTGCGCAGGAAATGGCCGATGCTGCTAAAATGGTGGCTGATAATGAAGACGGATGGTCTGCAGATAAGACGTTTATCGTAGATAATGATATCAACGGGGTAACAACGGTTATTGGTACTACTGCAAAACCTTTCAAAGGTACATTTGACGGACAGTCATTCACAATCGGTGTGAATATTAATTCTTCAGCCGACAATGTTGGCGTCATCGGTGTGGCAGATGGTGCTGCTGTGATAAAAAATGTTTTTGTTACAGGATCTGTTAAAGGTGCCGACAATGTTGGTGCTGTGGTCGGCAAGTCGGGTAGTGCAGTTTCCGTTTCTGGCTGTGCCAGTGGCGCTGTAGTAAGCGGTGCTGCCAATGTGGGCGGTGTCGTAGGTAATGCAGCTGGCAGTATCTCAAATTGTTTGAATGTGGCAAATGTATCCGGTACCGCAAATGTTGGTGGTATTGCTGGTTGTGCCGGATCGTTGTCCGATTGCGCCAACATGGGTTGGATTAAGGGGGCGGTTGCTTCTACTGCGGGTATCGTTGGTAAGGCTACAGGTGATGTCCTCCGTTGCCTCTCTGCTGGTTATACGGAAGGTGCTGCTTTGGCAAATACAACAGGTGTGTTCACAGGCTCTCTATACGATAAGTCTATTGCTGTGGGCGGACAGACTGGCGCCACTTCTTTTGCACTTGCCACTCAGGCTACATTTGGAACGCTCCCTTCTTGGACCACTGCCGATGGCTCGTATCCTGTTCCAGCCGGTTTTGCTGGAACTTCGATTGGTAAAATCGCCGCGTATGGTGTGAATTTCGTAAAAGACAACAAGGCCAATGCCAATGCCGATTCTATTGCTGTGGACCCTGTATGGACCTCAGATAACTCTTCCGTTCTCGTTTATGGTACCAAGGCGTTTAATCTTGTGGCGGAAGGCTCAGCCATCATCTCTGTTAAAGAGGGTGGAGTGGTGCGCAGCATCCCTGTGGTTGTGAAAGAGCCAGGTTTGTTCTCGGGTGGTTTTGGTAGTCCAACTTCACCTTTCTTGATTACGAAATATGCCGACCTTGATTATTTGATCTCGTATGTGGCGGAAAATGATGGTTGTGCGGGCCAGCATTTTAAAGTGATGAACGACATTACCGATGGTGTCCTCGATTTCCAGATTGGCACCATTGCCCATCCTTTCCGTGGCGCTTTTTATAGTGAATCGGGCAAGGTTTATAACATCCAGGTTGGTATTGAAGGTAATTCAGCCAACCCAGTGGGTATGTTTGGTTGCAACGAAGGTCTCATAGAACGAATATCTGTTTCTGGTTATATTGTTCAGACCAAGTCTGGTGCCATTGGCGCTATCGTTGGTCAGAATGGTAACGGTAAGATTATTGATTGCGTAAGCAGTGCGAATCTGACATCCCTCGGTGGCGATGCCGCTGGTATTTGTGGTATTGGTGGCGGTCTGATTTCTAAATGTGTGAACGTTGGTAAAGTTAAAGCTGCAAGGTTTGCGGCTGGTATTACAATCGCTAACGAAAGTAGCGCCCTCGAACTTTCCGATTGTTTCAATGCCGGACCTGTTTCTGGTGATAAGGCTGCCGGTGTGGTCGCTTTCTCTGCTGGTAACGAACTTACCAAACCTATTATCGCTGGCTGTTCAAATGTTGGTGATGTGAATGCCTCTTCTGAAGGTGATGCTTTGATTTTTGCCAATCTTGCCGAGCCTAAAGTTAGTGGTGGCGCCTATGATGCTCAGTTTGCTCAACTCTCTTCAAATAGTGCGATTGTAACGGCCTATCAGACTACGGATATGATTGCTGCCGGTGCTTATAAAGCACCAGGAACGTCTGCAGTGTCTGTTTTGGCTTCCACTCCTGTTTCTCTTCATAAAGTGGATTCGGCTTTGGTGGTTAAACATGATTTCACTGTCTCAACTGCCAACAAGGTGACATGGTCTTCTGTAAATGGTTGTTTGAAAGTGACCAGCGATGGAAAGGTTTCGCGTGTGAAGGCGGGTGCCGACTCGTTGGTGGCAACACTTAACGGCCATTCTCGTTATGTTCCGGTTTATGTGGACTGTGTTTGGGATTCTTTGGTGATTGAAGATCCAATTAATGTTTGCAATATGTTTGCCGGTGTCGTTTATGACAAGACGACCACCATCAAGGTGCGCGACAGTGTCCTCAACGATAATCCTAATGCAGATTGCGGACGCGTGGAAGTTAAAACTATCATTGTCACTGTTGGTAATTTTGGAGAGACTATTCCTGTTTCTGGTTGTGGTGTGGCAACTTATAAGGGTGAAAGCTTTAAAAAGGACACAACATTCACCGATAGTGATTGCAATATCGTAGAGGTTAAGGTTTACCCTGCTGCTGTAAAGCAAGACTCGATTGTCACTTTGGCTTCAAAGGATAGCACTTATAAATATGTGGCATCTTCAGGAAAGTCTTATGTGGTCAATCGTACTGACAAGCCTATTGTTGATTCGGTGGCTGTTATCGATACCGTTAAGAGTGCAATTTGCAAATGCGACTCGTTGATTCGTAAGGTGGTTGTTTCTATCCCATCCTTTGTTACGAATTTGACTGAAGCCGATGTGATGTGTAATGATTATGAGTACACTCGTTTCGATGGCACGAAGGTTCAATTGGGTTATCCGTTGAAAGACAGAGACGAAAACGATATGGACATCATTCCTGGTGTCCGTCATAAGGTTTATCGTGATACCAACTTTGTCGCTCCAAACGAATTCTCAGAAATCAGAATTGTGAAGGTGGATATTTTCAAATCAACGTTTACAACTGATACGGTCAGCATGGTAGGCACTTCTTGTAACGAAGTGGAATATTTTACATTGTCTGGCGAAACTAAATTCTTTGAAGGTGAACGCTTCTTGAAGGACACGCTTTTCTACGATTCTTTGCCAAGCATTGACGTGCCTGGCTGTGCGGAAGAGATTTCTTTGGTTAAAGTTCGTCTAAAGGGTATTTCCACTACAAACGACACGGTGTATGTCGGCAGTCATCATGCTTCACTTTGTGCAACATGCTCAAAAGAAATCATCCTTAATGAGATTGTTGGAGATGAATACGCTTCTGCTGGCTATTGTGACACAATTTACTACAAGAGAAAAGCGACAGACAACCGTTTCTCTGCTGTGACGAAGGATTTTGTAGCAAGTGTGACGCTCGATGAAACTGCTGAAACTTGTGGTTCTAAAATTCCTTATAAATTCCGCATCAACCTCAGCGATAAGGTGGATTCTCTGATTGTTGAATGTGATTCCGCTTTCTATACAACTCGTGACGGACGTAATTTGGTGTTGAAGAACGATACCGTTTTCTCTGATGTGGTGAAAGGTGCTGTGCCTGGTTGTGGATGTGATAGCATCTACAATATCAAAGTGAAGGTTTATAAACCAAAGGTAATCACAGAAACAATAGATAATGTATGCGATGAGTATTCTTTCGAATATTTGAATCCTGCCAAGGAGGCGATCACTGTTGTTCACGATACCACTATTGTTGATACGGTCAAAGGTGGCTATGGTTGCGACAGTGTGATTCGAATTTGTAATTTGAAGATTAAACATTCTACTCCTGCATCCGAGATAACTCCGGTGGTGGTTGAGGCTTGTCAGACTTACACCTACGAAAGCCCTCTTAAGGGAAGCATCGTTTGTGTGAACGACACCACATTCTCCGATTCTTTGAAGAATGTTAGTGGTTGTGATTCCATCATTCCTGTAAAAATCACCATTTTTAAACCTGTGATGAAAGATACCGTTCTCCATGTATGTGGAGAATATGAATTCAAGTATCGTGATGGTTCTACTGTTCTCATTGAGGTTGGTGACAATCCTGCTCGTTTGGATTCGTTCCTCGTTAAAGACGTTTGGAAGAATAGTAATCCTGAACGTTGCGACACAATTGTGTCTTGGACTATCGTTTCTCACGGTACTCAGAAGATAGAAAACAAGCCTGTGGTAGTTTGTTCCGATTATGTTCATACCATGTTGGATGGCACTCAGGTGACGATCGAATCTTCATATTCTATCCACGATACACTTAAGAGTGTGCTTTGTGATTGCGACTCTATCATTCGCATCGATTCTTTCCGTATGGGCGAGAAATACATGGCAACAGATAAGACACCGCTCGATACAACGCTCTATGGTTGTCGTCTTACTACCACATTGCAGTATGTCCGTCGTGCTAATGCCTGGAATGAACCACGCACAATCAGTTATGTTCCTGTAAGTTCTGAATACGATAATCAGGCTGGTTTCTTACAGATTGTTCAACGTTCTAACCCTACGGTTGTAAAACTCGATACTGTCGTTTCACACGTCAATGGAATCAATCGTTATAATTACTATTGGTTGTGCTACGATACAATGAAAACGGTATCTGGGTGTGATAGCATTATCCCTTTCCGTGTGGAATATGATGGTCAGCACACTCTCGGACGTCGTATCTATTATGTAAATCACAAACAAGTGCCATTCTACCTCGATGGTGTGGCATACAATTTCAATGGTTCTCCATCTGTTCAGGTGAAAGATTCGATTGAGGTTATTCTGCCTTCTACAACTGGCGGCTGTGATTCAACTTATTTTGCTACAGTTCGTCTCTATCCTTGCAAGATTGACCAGGAAACCATCCATGCCTGCGATATGATTTCATTCTTGAATTTGCATGGTTCTAAGGTGACATTTACAAGCGATACTGTCTATTCCGACACATTGCGTTATGTTGTAGCTGCAAGTGATACCGCTGTTTGCGATAGTGTGATTAAGACATGGACAATTACTGTTGGCAAAAATACGCCAGCGGAACTGATTTCTAAGGTTTATCTTGGAGGATGCGATTCGGTTTCTTTCCATCGATCAACCAATGCGGTCAATATGGTGGCTGCCGACACAATGATTTATACCAACACTTCATTCAATTGCATTTTTGTCAATGCTTCTGGTTGCGACAGTGTTGTTCCGGTTATCACCACTGTCCATCCTGTAAACCGTAAGAATGCAAGAGTTGTAAGGGCTACTGATTTTTACCGCTATGTGAGTCCTTTCGATGGTCATGTGGAACGGATTTATCGTGATACGACCATATCTGAAGTGGTGCCAAATTATGTTGAAATCAGCAAAGGTAATGGTGAGACTTTCTTCTGCGACAGTGTCTTTAACACGATTGTCACCATCAATCCTGCAGCTTGGACGGATACCACGATTACTGGTTGCGATTCGGTATTTGCGGTTTCTGCAACCGACTCTATCCGTGGTAATATTGATGACATGACAAAGGCCTGGTATTATGAAGATGCTGATTTCGATTTGCCAAACACTAATCATGCGGCACCTTATTATCATGTTCATATCCGTCTCAACGAAACTGTACGCAAGGATATAAAGATTGAAAGTTGTGGTGAGGTCGTTCACAATGGCAAGACGTTTATTTCCGACACCACTTTCTCTGAACGCAATACTGCGGCTTCTGGCTGCGACAGCATTGTTACGTTCCATATCGTGATTTATCCTGTTATTGAAGATACTTTGACCATCAAAGGTTGTGGCGCTCTTATCCATAATGGAGTGACATATTACCGTGACGAGCAACTCATCAATGTTTATCCTTATCATAATGGGTGTGGATGCGATAGTTTCGTCAAGGTGACCAACATCATCATCAATGAACCGGTCAAGTCCAATATCCTTCTTGATAGTTGCTTGTCTATCACGCACAAGGAATTGAAATCGGTTGGCTATAATATCTTCTTGCACGATTCTGTTTATTTGGCTTCGGGCAAACCTGTTGTTTATGAAGACACCACATTCTCTTATTTCACTTACCTGGGTATGGATAAGAATGGTTGCGACACGATTGCCAATGTGACTGTCGAAGCACGCAATTGCTTCCCTACTCCTGTTGTGGTCAATAAGTATAACTGGATGCTTGTACTCGATCAAGATCATCTTTTTGTGGACAAACTTACTCCTGAAAAACTTACAGGTTACCAGTGGTATGCTAAGAAAAACATTGAAGATGAGTTTATGCTTGTTCCTGGGGCTAAACTTTCGTTCTATACCAACGATAAGCAATTGACTGGTTGCTATCAGGCTCATGTGTTCTTCGGACGTAAGGAATTTTATTCAGAGGAAATCTGTATCGACAACATTCAGGCAGAAGGCATCACGCTTTCGGTTTATCCAAATCCGGCTGAACTGGAGGCTCCTGTTTACTTTAAACTGAATGAAACTTCTGTGGATGCTTTGGTGGAAGTGTTTAATGCTGCCGGCTCTAAGGTTTACAGCATTCGTAAAAACATTTATGCAAATGAAGAGAATGAGTTGCCTATCGCTGCGGTGGCAGGTAGTTACATATTGAGAGTGACTACCAAGAATGGCGTTTCTCTTGAAAGTAAATACGTGGTTAAATAATCATTGTGAAATTAAGGCTTTTCAACATATCTGACTGTGGCGCTGCTTTTCGCCTACGTCCGTTCTGCCAGGCTTTCGCGCGTCTGCTCTTGCTCATTGTGCTTGCTTTTGGTGGAGTGGAGACGTTGTATGCGCAATCGGCAAGCAGAGCGTTGTTGATGAATCCGAAAGCCTATACGGGTAAGCGTGCCTGGTGGTATAATTATCAGTATTTCCCGGAATTGAAGATTTTTGGTCAGTCAACCGATACCATCCCAGATCTTCAGCATAAGGTTTCTTTGTGGGCTGGAGCTGGTCTGGCAGGTTTCTCTCTCGAACAAAACAACATTCATATTGATGGAAAATGGGGCATGACGTTCGGTGCCCGATATAATTATTATTTCACCAACAACTGGGCCATGCGTACTGGTTTTTCTTTTGCCTATGCGCAAAGTGATGGCTCAATGGGATATTTCACCGATTCTTTTACTAAGACAGACCAAGAATCTGATGAGGTAATTTATAATTATGACCTCGCTTCTCTGGTGGAGAATTACGACATCTATATGCTCGATGTTCCTATTCAGTTGGTTTATACATGGAGAAGACTCGATTTTGGTTTGGGTATAAAAGTGGCCTATCCAGTTGCTGTCGCATATACACAGTCGCTTGCTGATGTGCATACGCAGGCTTATTTCCCTCAGTATGACGCTTTGATTACCGATTCATGGGTGATGGGTTGCGGAGAATACGCCGAAATAAAAGGAGATAACAAATATCTTTCCGCTCCTCTTTTGTTTATGGGGACTTTCGATGTTGAATACGAATTGCCTATAGGCAGTAAATACTCTGTTGGTATTGGTGCTTTTGTGGATTATTCTCTCTCAGATTTCGCTTTCCGCCATCGTCAACTCGATAATCTGCACACCGAGCAGAATACGATTGTAGGTACGTCGGATGAGGCTCCTATCTTCTTGCAGAATGCAAGTATGCTTTCCAGCAAAAGAAATTTCGAGTCGGAAAATGTTGTGAGACACATGAAATACCTTAATGCTGGTATCAAGTTGTCTTTCAATATGAACTGGTACGGTCCACCAAAACCGAAAACAAAACCATATTAAGTTTTATTGATTTTCTTCATTCAGATGAAAAAGTTTAGTTTTATACTTTTTTTTACTTTTATAATTGCCTCTTTTGGAGTCAATGCACAGCATAATATGATTTTCCGTTTCAAAGGGGAATTCCTTTATGGAACGGAAATCAACTCTTCTGACGCTAAGTCGATGTATGGCACTGAGTGGTCTCTCGAGTTGCCTGAATTTGGCAAAAAGAACTGGCACTATACTTATAAATTCCCAACGGTAGGTTTCGCTGGTGGTTATATGCATCTAAATGGTACCGACTCTGTTTCGCACATTGTCTATACCTACCCTTATTTCCTTTATCCGTTTGTTCATACGCCAATGGTTGCTTTAAACCTGCGTCTGGCTCACGGTATTGGTGCTTTTGTGGATTTTCCTAAAAGTGATCGACATGCTTGGACTTTTCCTTATGTTGGTGTTTATTCTGCGGGCCTGACCGGTGATTTTCATTTGGGACGTAAATATGGCAATCCTCTTAATCAGTGGCAGTTGACACTCGGTGGAAATCTCACTTGGCTTCACGATGGTTTTATCAACCGTCACACGCTTGTTATGTTTATCCCTTATGCCAATGTGGGTTTGAAATATACTCCGAATGTATATGCTTTGCCGATGAAGCATAAGGCTCGTCCTGTTCGCCATGTGCTTGGCTTGGAAGCAGGAATTCAGGGTGGTATCAATCAGTTGAGTAGAGATAATGATGAGATTTATCATCCTAATGCGTCTATAAATGTTGGTTTGTTCTATCCGTTCACCAACGCCTATCGCATGGGTTTAGGTTTGGAGGGATTCTTCAACGATGCCTACGATGGACATCAGCATCTTTTGGACAACCGTTATAACTTCATCAAGGAGAATAAACTGAAAAACAAAATCCGTGGTGGTATCTTCTGGGCGAACGATCTCACCATTGAACGCTTTTCTGCTGGTGTTCACATCGGTGTATATCCATACAATCCTATCAAAGTGCCCGATGAGGATGAATGGGGAAACAAGTTGAACAATCGCATGGAAGATTTCTTATACTGGAAACTGGTGACCAAATACCGATTTACTAAGCATTTCTACTGTGTTTCTCAGTTGAAACTGCACATGGACGCTGTGGAATTCTTTGATATGGGTTTTGGTTATGCCATGCCGGATTTCGGAAACCGAGTGAAGAACCCGTTCGCAAGAATTTCTTTCAAGAAAGAAGATCCGAACGAACTTAAGATTGAAGACGAAACAAATACTAAAAAACCATTCCGTTTCAACGAATTGTTTGATGAATAGAGCATCAACGAAGGGCAGTCGCAGAGGTGACTGCCCTTTGTTGTGTATATCCCTTGATAAACTTATTTGTTTTTAATAGTTATTGTGGATATTTTTTGTGCTTGGAAATTGTTGGTGTCAATTTTTTTTTTAGATTTGTGCATTCTTAACATGGTGTATAGTGATTTCTTGGAAAATGATAAAGATACTTTTTTCTCTCATAATTGCCGTTTTGCCGTTGTTTCAAGTCGTGGGACAAATTGCTGTGCATGCGGGTGCTACGTTTACCAAATGGAATTGCGAACAAACAGATTTTCGTTCGGGTTTCGTTGCCGGTGTGGCTTGGCATCTTCAAAACGAATCAAGTCCTCTTTTTGGACAAGTTAACTTGGATTTCACACAGAAAGGTGCGAATTTGAATACTCACGATGAGCACGGAGACATTATTAAAATGGGAGTTAACACCTATTTGGTTCATGTGCCTGTGTTTGTTGGTTATAAAATTCCCATCTTCAATCATATGCAAATCAATCCTAAAGTTGGATTATACGCTGATTATGGTCTATGGGGAAAAATCAGTGATAAAGGTTATTCATTAAGAAGTGATATTTTAATCGAGAAAGACGGGAAAAACCCGTATAGTGATTTGTCACAATACGGTTATTCTGATTTTTCTCGATTTGATGCTGGTTATAATGTGGGTGCAAATTTTGTGTTCCCTAATTGGCTCCCTGCAGGAGATATGTATATTGAATTAAACGGATTCTTTGGGTTCATGGATATGTATGATGGTGACAGTTGGAAGTTGGAAGGGGCAAAGAATCGCTCATTTCAGGTTTCATTTGGATTTGTTTTCAATAAATAATAACTAAACAAACATACGCTTATGGTTCGTAAATTTTTTCTTGCATTTTTCTCTGCTGTGCTGTTCAATATTGCAGCAAATGCGGGAAATTGCAAACCGGTACATGAATTTGAAAATGGTGTTTGCTTAACTAGTTTTAATGTGACTGTGGAAGAACCTGGGGATTATTATCTGGGCGCATGGACAATTCCTGTCCAATTGGTTGACGGATCCTTTGAAGAATACCAGATCGTTGTCAACAAAGTGAATACCGGCAAATACTTGACGTTTTCAAATGGAGATTGGCAGTCTTCAATTTCAAATTCAATCTACTTGAAAAAAGGAACAAATGTCATTTCATTTGCAGGCGGCTCAATCCTTTTCCCGAATGTGTCAGATATTAAGGTGTCTAAAAGTATAGAGGATGCAGGGTTTTCCAATGATGCTTACTCTTCTTACCAAAAGAATGCCTTGGAAGAAATTCCAGACATGAATATCGATTCTATTTCAATTGCTCTTCCACAAGAGCAAGAATACGTTGCGTTTAACGATAATCTGAAATTTCTGGTGACTGAGGATAATCAGATTATTCTAAATGCTGCTTATGATGGAGTTGTGACTGTAAAATTTGTCTCAGCGGAGAACGGAAGACTGATGGCAAAAGAAAAATATTCCTGCGCGAAGGGAAAGAATGTTCTTCTTTTCGGTGCGATGCCAAATGGTGTTTATTTGGTTATTGTTGAAATGGGCGGCTTAATCAGCACAAAGAAATTTTTAAAGTAGTATGATTTTCTCTATAATATGAAAAAAATTGCTTTACTAATCTTTTTGTCGATATCCCAGTTCGTTTTTGGAAATACGGGCAATCAAAATCCTCAATATGAGTTGGGAAAGAATGAAATATCTGTCATCTATGGTTTTTTATCAGTTCTTGATTTCACCGATGGCATTGACCACCATATTCACATACAGGATTGCGAATCCGCACTAAGCAGTTCAATGAAACGAAAGACGGGTGCGATTAACGTAGAGTATTCGTATGGGCTGACACCAAAAATTCGTATGGGTTTGATGGCAAGTTATATGGGTTACCGCCACGATGTTCAATACGAACACAAATATATTGGAGATTTTAAGTCAAACAATTGGGGATTTCTGCCAATGGTTCAGTTATACTGGTTTAGCCACGAACAGGTGGCAATGTATAGTAAATTTGCCATTGGCGCAGCATTCAATACGCGCGACATGAACAGCATAGATGAAAATACACTTGCATCGTTTGACGATGCCAATGTCCAGTTTGAAATGCAGATTTCTCCAATCTGCTTTGAACTTGGAGACCGATTTAGATGCTTCGCCGAACTTGGTTTTGGAAACTACTTGTTTTCAGCGGGATTAAAATACTACTGGTAAAAGGTTGAATATCGGCTGACGCCAAAATGTGTCAGCATTTATATATAAGGATTCTTATTGGAACCTTGTGAGATTTCAAGCCAGTCCGAAAGGACTTGCTTTTTTGTTTGTACATTTATTGATATCTTTGGAGTTGTAAATAATAAGATAGATTTTTACAAAATATTGGTTATGAAAGTGCCAACATTAGTATTTACTATATTGCTTTCACTGGCTAGTGCATTTAATGTATATGCTGGTGAACATTCGTTTCAAAATAGGCCAGAAGGACTTTATAGAAACGAAAAGAATAATAGCCTAAATCTGGTTGTCAAAGGCAATTCGGTTTATTTGTGCAATTTTCAAGGAGGAAGAAGCAGTTTTTGCAGGGGCAAATTCGTCCCAGATAGAGAGAACAAGTATACAATCGCTTGTGACTCCATATCCACCGAATGGACTAGTGTTGAAAAAGAAATCTTTACACTTCAAGGTGGTCATCTCGACAGTTTCCAAATCGGAGCAGTTTCTTTTATAGGCGACAGTATTGAGAATTACCACCGCCAAGACTCTATTCCTTCTGAAATTTTGGACACACTTGATTGGATGGAAAACTTATATTCAAGCTCCGGATCTCTTGAAAAAAGAACAGGGTGGACATTCCCTCGCAAATTCATTAAAGGTCTTTGGTTGGAAACTTATCCCATAGAGCCGTTATGCGAAATATATGACTACGAAATGGGATATAGCAGTTCCAGACCAATAGATTATGGTGTGGCAGACTCTTACTATCCCGACATGGATACTCTGGATATTGATATAATCAAATTAATATGTACTCCAACAAAAGTAAATTTTGTCCTTACTAATACTTGGTATCATAGTCTTCATCTTGATAGTTTGGTCTATGAGACAATGCATGTGACCAATGGCTTTTATAATAATTTCTACCAAAACAAAGGAGACGACGAGCATCTATATAAACTTTACTATATTGAAGGTTATGCTACACGCGTGAAACCGCACTGCGCAATCTCAGAACTAGAATGTTTTGGATTATCCAGCAGAGATTGTGATATATATATATTTGACTCTATCACATGTTTCAAAAATGTGGCTCTTCCCAAAAACTTTGACTTCGAGAACCGAGAAAAGAATGCAATCTGTATAAACGGGATCTATTATAATGTTTCAAATTATTATGGGGAAAAACACTTCAGCGTAACTGCGATTTCCGATAGTGTCGTAAATCCGTTCATACATACGGAAATCAGTTACAACGATACCATATATCCTGTTTCTGAAATAAACATAGCAAAACATTCAGACAGCAATGTGAGAATCCTCCGCCTACCGTCCTCTATCAATAAAATATCTTCCTTAATGTCGTACAGTCTTGAACAGTTGTATCTATCAGATTCTGTAAATTCCGTTTCGGAGATTGATTGTCCAAGATTATGCGCAATATACACCCCACAGACCAATCCATTCTTTACATCCATTGATGGAATATTGTACAATAAAGACAAAACAAGTCTGGTAAAGTTTCCTGCCAATAAGAAGTTAACTGCGTTTACGTTGCCTAAATCGGTGAACACCATAAAACAAGAAGCATTTGCTTGCGTTTATGGCTTGAAAAGAATTAATCTAAACGCTTGTGAATATATTGAAGATAATGCATTCAGATCATGTGTAAACTTGTCTAAAATAAAGATGCCGACCTATACTGATGAGGATACGGAACTTGAATTGGGACGAAATGTCTTTAACGGGTGTAACAACCTAAAAATCTTGAACTTCAAATGTGATGTATATTCTGAGTATTCTATAAATAACCTGGAAAATTTGGAACATCTGGTATTTGAAAAAGACGTTGATTTAAAAAGTCCAACATTCTGTCCGAATCTTAAGTCTATAAAAGTGAAAAAATCAGATTACTATTATACAATAGATGGTGTACTCTACGAAAAGTATGAAAACACACTTTTGTGTTATCCATCTAATAAATCGGGGAAAACCTTTGTAGTTCCAGATAGCGTTGCTAACATAGATACTAAAGCATTTGAGAATAATAAGCATTTAGAGAAGATCGTATTGCCAACCGAAGCTACTTCCTTTAAGTTCTTTATTTCTGATTGCCCAAAATTGCAAGCGATCGAAAACTTAGACAAGACAAAAATAGATGGATGGTTAAAATTTAAAAATTGTCCAAGCCTCAAAATGATAACATTACCCGATTCTTTGGATGAGTTTATTGTAAGTGGATGTGACAGTTTGATGATACAAATAAAAAACAATCCTTATTTCAAACTGGTAGATAGCGTTCTCTACTCTGCAGACATGAAAACGTTGATCTACTATCCTCCTGTTAAGAAAGATACCATATTCGCTCTACCATCGAGTGTTAGGAGAATAATGCCTTTTGCAATCTGTAACGCAAATAATTTGAGGGAGATAATATTCCACGACAGCATTCAAGGTTACGGTGGTTGCGTAAGCAACTGCAAAAATTTGCGAAGGTATCGAATATCAGCAAACCAGTACGAGAAACTCAATCCATTGGGTTGCCCGAATCTAGATTCAGCCTCATTGAGTATAATATACCCAAGGTACGCAGTAATAGACGGTGTGCTGTTTACGAAGGATACCACCCAACTAGTTTCATACCCAGAAAACAAAAAGGACACAGTCTATTTCATTCCCCCTTCAGTAACAGTTATTCAACCATATGCATTTAAAGAAAACACATATTTGAAGTGTGTTATTATTCCTGCTTCGGTAAAAAAAATGGTTTCAATTCATAATAATAGTGACATAGATAATTATATTGAGTGTTTAAATTTTATTGGTTGTTCTGCCCTTAAATCAATAACAGTATCTTCTGACAATAATCATTTTCGTTCAATTGACGGAGTTTTATACAGTAAAGACGGCAAAGAGCTTATCTGCTATCCTGCCAACAAGGCAGACGCAAACTTTCAAATTCCACCAAGCGTAACAACTATTGCCAGCCACGCTTTTTATGATAATCACCATATTAAGGAACTGACAATACCTTCTTCGGTGTTTTTTATAGGAGATAGTGTTTTTTCAGGGCGTCAACTCCACCTGATAATGGAAGGTGAAAAGCCACCATATATTTGTTCGCAAAAATTCGATGGAAGTTATTCTGTAAAGAATAAAAAGGCGAAGGCTCTTTATAGGAAAAGTCCTGTTTGGTCAAATATAAAGATGAAGTGACTATTTGAAAACAGAAAAGGCAAGATAAAAAATCAATAAATTCAGATGTGTAGATTACTCCCAATTTTACTAATGTTGTTTTATTGTAAAAACATTAATGCGCAATTAAGCATTGTTAAGAAAGGTGAGCTGGACCATACCACCTTTTACGCATCTTTAGTCAATGAGACAAAAGATACGCTTTATGTGTTTGATAGTTACTTCCAAGGTAAGAAAAGGATAGATAGTCCCGTTTTCTATCATTTCAATAAGAAGAAGAACACCTGTACGATTACATTCCTGCCGTTAGTTCCCTACTTGACTGTAAGCACGAAATCAGACCACATAATACTAGGACCTAACTCATATGTAAACTATGGACAGTACCAATATCATTTTGCAAAAGTGAGTCCTAGCGACACAATTACCATATATCTTAACCCATATGGAGCTGACTTCCCATGTTGTAAGGAGGTTAACTTACGTAAATATACCAAGTTTGACAAAAAGATAAAATTCAAGATAACAGAACTTCCTTATTCTTACAAACTTAATTGCCAAATAGCGGTCTATAAAGATATTTCATATTTATTATCAGATGAATACTTTTATAATCGTGAAATTGAGTTCAACAATCAGGCACTTTCATACGAGATTATAACCATACCGTTTGGACGAAGGACGATAATTCATTAAAAGATGATTCAATAGGATTTTTAGGAGCAATAGGAATAGTGGTTTAATGACATGTCATTAAACCACTATCTTTTTTACTGGTGGGGTAGGGTCCCTATATAATTGTTGGTTGGTAAACATCTATTTTTATTATATCTGCAATATATAGCCTAAAAACGCTATATTTCAATAAAATCAGCCTTCAGACAATTGGTCTTACCACCGCTCTAACACTTTGCCCATAAGCACGGTAATCACCCTTTAAGTCATAACTTGCAAGCATGACATTGTTTTCAAGCCCGATGTCGTGGCCTTCACAGCCAAGACTGTATGCACCATCAGGGTATTTTTTTTCAAGGGAAGAGGA
>JAGHUM010000077.1 GCA_018064855.1 Candidatus Physcocola equi | reverse complement strand
AAGGTTCTTTTGCTCTTACTCAAATCAATACTTGGAACTGCTGAAATGTGTTTTGAAATTCGCTTTCCGGAAAATAAGTTAGCTTTTTAAGGGCTGACTAAATAAGAGTCCATAATTATTTTTTTGCCCATCGCTACTCCTTTGATTGTGTGCGGTGGGTTTATAAAAAGGCTGGTCGATCAAATGTCGGCCAGCCTTCCTTGTTTTTGTTTCTTACAAGTTGCTGATTATTTTACCACTACCTTGTATGCTCTGCCATCAATCACGAGCGCGTAGATGTTTGGCTCAAGTGTCAGCATCTCGTTGTCTGATTTTATGGTTTTGCTGGCAATGAGGTTGCCCTTAATGGTATAAACTTGCAATGCCATGCCTTCTGCATTACGCACTTCAAGACCTCCATCTGTTGGCACGAGAGCAACAGTATTCATATCAACAGGAATGTCGTAGGTTTGTTCTTCGCTGTTGCGGATGTTGAGCGTGATGCTGCCTGCATCAATTTTCAAGAATGCTTTCTTGTCGTCCGAATCGTATTCGCCAAACTGGTTGCTCCACAGGTTAGGCAAACCGTTTTTCCACAATAGAGATTGCAATTCTGGAGTGAAGATTTTGGAAGTGAATTCGTATCCGTTAACAGTGATTTTGTTTACTTTCACGGTGAAGACAGAGTCGGTATAGTCGAATGTTCCCAGGTTGGTGAATCCTTCTTTTACTCCCTTTGGCGAAAGGTCTATGGTGTAGTTGCCGTCTTGTCCTATTTTCTGCTCAATCCAGTCCCAACCTGTGTATTGGCTCTTGAAAACTAAACCGTTCTTCATGCCTTTGATGGTGATGTCAACTACATAACTTTTGATGTTTTCGCTTTCGTAGTTGGGCGCTGTTGTGTCTATTTCTATTTCCTTGCCAAACGCATCATTGATGGCTTCTACGATGTAGGTACGCGCCACTCTGTTGTTTCTTCGGTCTATTGTGGCAAATCCCTTTGCGGTCGAAAGGTGGCCGTTGTCCCAAAGCACTGGCACTACTTCTGCCTCACGTGCGTATGTGCAGAACGAGCCTACCCAGTATGCCGCGGTCTTGGTGTTTTCAGGGTCGTATGCGCTCTTATCTACAATACCATATTCTCCCATTACTACAGGATAACCTTTTGATACGAAACGGTTTTTTAGTTTGCTGAACTGACCGCTCATGGTTGTTTCTCTGTTCGATCCTTCTCCGTAGGTGGTACACTTATTCGGATTCTTTTTCCATTCTTCTTCTCCCCAGCGTGTCACGTTTTCGTCTGTTTCATCTCCGCAAAGGTCCCAAGGGTTGTAGTAGTGAACGGAAATCATCAGACGTTTGCCATTGACCGATCTGTCGAGGTAGGTGTCGTTTGGAATGACAAAACCTTTTTCTTCTGAGGTCAAATCTACGTCGGTGTTCCAACCTGGAATGAGCAACCAGCGTTTTGCGTTGTTGAGGCTGGTCTGACGTACGGTTTCGACGAATATCTGGTTGTATTTGTTAAGATTGTTGTAGTAGGTCGGATTTGGATATGTTTGACCTTGATTCTGCCATTCATAAGTGCCGTCAAATTCTTCGTTCATCGATTCAAAAATGAGGTGCTCGTCATAATCCTTGAATACGTTGGCAATCTGTTCCCAAACTGCTTTGTATTTGGCGCAGATCTCATTCTGATTCTGGCTGTCGCATAGCAACCATGCTCCGGTTACGCTTTTGTAGCCATCGCCGTGGATGTTGGTGATGACAAACATATCTTCTGCTATGGCGTAATCCACCACCTCTTTTACTCGTTTCAACCAGTTTTCATCAATTTTATAGTTTGGAGCTCCCCCAATCTTGTTCAGGTAGGAAACGGGGATTCGGATGGTGTTGAAACCGCTTTGCTTGATCAGGCGAATCAGTTGTGGGGTGGTTTCTGGGTTTCCCCAAACGGTTTCGCTTGGTGAACCGTTGCTGTTTGCTTCAAGGGTGTTTCCCAAGTTCCAACCGGCACCCATTTTTGCTACGATTTCGTGCTGATTCAAATCGTCAAAAACTTCGTCTGCTTGAACTCCATTGGCTAATGTCAGCATCGAGAGTCCCAAACCGATTTTAAAGAATTTTTGTATGTCTGTAGTCATATTATTTTTTTTACTTTACTTCGGCAAAGAAAATTTTTATACATTTTTTTCATATAACAATTTTCTGGTTTTCATTCATATTTTTGCTTTTTGTTCTTTTTTTACCCCTTTTTTGCTATGTTTTATACCCATATAATCAACAAACGGGACTTTTATGAGCCCCGTTTGTTTGTTTTGGTAAATGATGGTTGGTTTAATTTTTTACAAGTTTTTGTGTTTTTCCTGCAACGTGAATGATGTAGAGGCCAACAGGATAATCGTTGCCAATCTGCTGACTGGCTACACTCTTTCCTTTGGCGATGATTTGCCCTAATGCGTTGCAAATCGTATATTCTCCATCGAAATCGAGTGTCCAACTGTTGTTGGTTGGGTTAGGGTAGATGGCGATGTGATTGTCTGTCTCCACGATTTCGTCTTCCGAATTGTGACAGATTTGAGTGCCGTTTGCTGTTTCAGGTGTTGGAATCGCTTTCCCGTTGTTGCCCTCAATGCAGTCGTAGAATGTCATCAGACTGCTGCTGCCATCGTTTTGTCTGCCATAAGATCCGTTTCTGTCGTGCAGTTCATACGTCATAGCGTCTATGGTTTGCTCATTACCCATGTAAGACTGACTTATCTTGATGTTTTGCGCGATGGTGGCGCTGAGTTTGAATCCAAGATGTAATGGACCTGTCTCTGGCTCTTTGTCTGCCCATAAGATGATGTGGCCTTTGGCTGGGATGACGGTTGATGATGAACCGTATGGTATGGTCGATTTCAATCCGCTGGTTGCGTTTTCAAGTACCATGCCGGCCAGATCCACAATGTGGTCTTCGTCGTTATACACTTCAATCCAGTCTGGCTTGTTCCCATATTCGTCTTCCGTGTTGCCATTAGACGAGCATACTTCGTTGATGTAGAGTTTTGGCGCTTGATATTGCTGTTCTGGGACGAATTTTATGGTGATGTCCATGGTGTTTGCTGTCACCTTGCCTGTCCAGTCCGATGTTGTTGTGCCTTGTGACTGTCCGTTGATGCTCCAATCGGATATTTGGAATCCTGCTGGGGTGTAAATCTCAATTCGGATGCGCTCGTTTGTAAAGAGTTCTCTTTGGTATGCAATGTTTTCTTGCTTTATTTTATTCACCAAATAACTGTATTTTGGATTTGCACCGCCAAAATCCATGGTCACGTTCACTTTTGATTTGTTGGTTTGGACTTCATAATATTTTACCAATTGTTTTTCTATGATGTCTGGACGCTGCTTTGCAAAGTTACGCATACTTTCAATGCCACTTTCATATTGTTGCTGGCTGCCACCTCCTAATCCGTTCTGATGGATCATGGCGCATACTTCCTCAGCTGTCAGTTGTTTCAAAGAGTCAAGAACAGCGGCTGTGCGTTCACTGTTGAAGTAGTTCTTCAATAAATATGTGTATCGGTCGAGAAAATGATATTTGAAGTCTTCATTGGCCATGCATCCTTTGAATAATGTGCAGAACTTCTGATCTACAGTGCTGGTGCCTCCTCCCCAGCCGCCGAATCCGCCAAATCCACCGCCCCAGCCGCCAAGACCGCCTTGGCCTTGTGTGTTGTCTGAAGCATTGCCTGTGGTGCAGAATAGCAACATATTGTTGTTGACATTGGTGTGTTGGGACATACCAAAATCAGTGTCGAAGAGTATCCAGCGGAATTTGCCTCCGTCTTTCTTTCTCCACACTTTCGTGTTGTTGTTGACCCAGTCGGTATTGCCTATGAATTGCTGTATGATTTGGTAGTCGATATATTCGTCAATATCCATTTTTTCAGCCAGTTTTTCATAGAAATCGGCATCCTGATTGTGCTCTTGAGCGAATCTTTCCATTGCATTATAGGCGTCTCCATTGCCTATTTGTGCCACATAGCCTTCTGTTTTGATGACGCGGAGATATTCTATTTCGTCTTCGTCGTATCCATAGATTTGGTTGATGTAGTCTTCATCTGTACGTTCACGCAGACCCATCAGACCTTTATATTCGCCATTCAGGAAATAGCCGACGGGCTGATAGGCTTGATAGTCGATGTTCATTGATTTGGCAAGCGATTGGAAATATCCGTCTCGCCAGCGAGGGTAAAGGTACCAGCCGTTTCCTCCGTTTCTGATAGCCAGACTTTTGTATTTGGTGTAATTGCGGTCGCTGAAAAACTTGGTGTATTGGAATTTGTTGTTGCCAGATCGTTTGTTTGCCTTGATCTTGAAACTCTTCACTTCGTGGGAGCGTGAGCAACCTCCGAATATGCCTATTTCAACCTCTTGGTTGTCCACTTCTTCTCCGTTCACGAAATACTCAAAGTTGGCGGGACGTGTCCAGTCTTGGTTGTAGTTCGCGTTCCCTGTCATGTCGCTGGTGCATTCCGAAGGCGCTCCGTTCACACCTTTCACACACAGTCCAAGTGAGTCTCCGTAAAGGTTTTTGACGTCGGATGATATGGATACAATCGGCAGTTTGCTTTCTCCGCAGCCTGCGTATATGTTTTCTGTATAAAGAAATGATCCTGTTGTGACTCCACTGTAAAGCATGCCGTCTTTGTATGCCCGTGCTCTCACTATCGTGCTTTTGTTTACTGTGAACGGTGTGGTGTATAATGTTCCGTTGGTTGGGGTGGGAATGTCACCGTTGGTGGTGTAATAAATGCTGGCTCCGTCTGTGGTGGTCGCTAATGTGATGGTGGCTGTATTGCCCGATAAATAGAGCCCTGGTTTCGTGCCTGTGAAAACAGGGGTGTTTACTCGTGCATCTATAGCCATGGCTGTGGTGTTGTCCTTTCCAGGAGTCGGCATCATATAACCTGTCTGTCCGTTGGATACTCCGTAAGACACATGAGGGTATTGCTTGGGATAAGATATGCTGATTTTTTGATTACCATTGGTAAGCGTCAGTGTGGCGGCGTCTGCATTCAGTTTTTCGGGTACGCTACCGGCGAATTGTCTGTTAAGTCTGTTCGCTTCATTGCTGCTGGTCTCTTTCTTGCCGAAAAACAACAGACTGTAGCCTTGGGGGATGATGTGTGTCTGTTTCAGAGTTGATGTCCATCCCTCTTTCCCGTCTTTTGAGTTGCTTATTGTCCAACCTTGTAGATTGATTTGTTCTCCGTCATTGTATAATTCCACATAACCGTTATAGTCAAACTGGTCGCTTACTATGGTGGAGATGTTGCTTGGCATCACTTCTGTGATGCTTACTCCTGCTTGCACATTCAGCATTGTTATTTGTGCTATTCCTGCGCAAATAACCTTATGGTAGTGCTTTTTTGTAATACTCAATAATGATTCAAACATATTGCTTTTTTTATAGTAAAAGTGTGTGACTGATAATGTCTATATCGAAGTAATACAAATATAAACAATAGATTTAATTATCTGTCCTCTTTTCTGGTTGTTTTTACCTTATTACTATAAATATTTATTGATTTGTTGATTTATGTCAATTTTTTCAGCAAAATGTTTGCCTGTATTCAAAATTGTTTCTATATTTGTGCAGCAAAAAACAGATAGATTTTTCATAGTTAAGGTTTAGGTTAAAAAGGTAAGGGGCTGTTGTGAAACAGTCCCTTATTTTTTGTAATTGTGAGTTGGAAAATGTTTATGTTCGCAAAAAATAAATAGTTTATCAGTTTTTTCATTGAATGAACGGGCTCGACTACCTGTCGGCGTCTGACCAGTTCATTCCGGTTTAGTAGAGTTCTTTTTTCAAAATTAGGTGCGGCGCTTTTATTTCTTAAGGTTATACGCCATTAGGTTTTGGATAATTGTAATCTCGAATTTTGTTTTATTGTTAATGTTTACTTCATAGGTTCCGCTCATCCAGTTTTCAACATTCAAGTTTTTTATACCTTCAGAGTAGAATACTACGTTGCCATTTTGGTCTTTTATGGTCATCGTACTTGCTTCGTTAAGCTTGATATGTTTGTTGACGTACTCATATGGCTTTTCTGTTACGATGTTATTATTTTCAGCATTAAGAGTGTAGGTAAACGATATCATTCCGAATATTAATGCAATTTTTTTCATATTTATTACTTTTTTATGTCAAACATTAATAGAAACTTTGTTTTTTCTTATTTCCTTTTTTGTGTTCTTTTTAATTACAATGCAAATATAATACAC
>JAGHUM010000101.1 GCA_018064855.1 Candidatus Physcocola equi | reverse complement strand
GAACTCAAGGAGCCTGCTGTCATCACTCCTAACGGTGACGGTGTGAACGAACTCTTTGAGCTGCCTGGTCTCGCCGACGCTTACCCTGACGCCAAGGTCAAGATCTACGACAGATGGGGCAAGAAGATCGCCGAGTATGAGGCAGGAGACGGGGCTTGGGATGGCACTTACAACGGTAAGGTGATGCCAAGCACTGACTACTGGTACGAAATCTACGTCTATGAACTCTACAAGACTTTCACCGGACACTTCACACTCGTGAGAGATAAGGAATAAAGACGCTCAAGGGAGGAATTACGGAATTACGGAATTACGGAATTGCGGGATTACGGATTTACGGGATTACGGATTTACGGGATTACGGATTTACGAGATTGCGGATTTACGGGATTACGGATTTACGGGATTGCGGATTTACGGAATTGCGGCTGGATGCGGTGAACTTTGAGCACTATGATGTGAGTTATGAGTTGTGAGCGATGAGCTGTAAGTTTTGAACTGTGAACTGTGAGTTCCTACATAAAGAACTGCACAACCCCATTGTGGGCTGTGCAGTTCTTTTTACTATTATTGGGAATTTTATACGTTCTTGAAATTTCACATTACATCTTAACTATCTTATATATTTGACGACAACTCTTTACGAAATACAAACCGCTTTCCAAATCAGAAACATCAATTCTGATTGAATTATATGGTCCAACATTTACTTTTAAAACCAAACGGCCAGACACATCAAAAAAATCAACATCTTTATTCTGCTCAATTCCTTTAACTATAAGAAAATCATTCATTGGATTTGGTCCAACAAAAAAGTCGTTTTTACACCCCTCAAAAAAAGAATAATTATGAACGTACAAGTTTTGCAGGCAAAACAATTCATTTTGAGACGCATCCACAAAATGCCAATTCAAATTGAAATTACCATAATCACAAATATCCACAGAATCAGCCAACTCACCTAAAACCAGACTACAATTATCATTCGCAACTGGAGCATATTTCCGCAAGACGTTATTATCTATTGGGAATGAATCAGCATGTATGTATATTACAAGAGAGTCCATATCGCCACAATTATGCAAAACAGGAGCAAATGTATCTATTACAAACACATTTTGAGAACACATAAAGGAATCTTTATAAGAATCAAGACACCAATAAACCGTATGATTCCCAACTTCAAAAGACTTTTTTTCCTTCAACATCATTTGTTTCAATTCTCCATTCTCATCAATTGAAGTTGGTGCATATTTAAGCAAAACATCAGAAGAGACTTCGCATTCATCTTGAGAGGTATATATTGAAAGTTCAGGTAAATTACATGCAGAATCTACTATAGTCACGTTCGTTGCATCCTCAGGTATAAGAAAATACAATGAATTTCCAGAAAACCTTTTCTTTATTGATTTTCCATTCAAATTATAACTTACAACCCACCCCTTGGATGTATTCATTTCCAAACTGTCTTCCATTACAATATTTATAGAGTCTCCCTTATAAGAAAAAGCAGACTCATTACGAGACAAATACAACGGTCTATTATAAAAATATTTTCCGTCAAAATTATTACCTTCAACTTTTACGCCATTAAAATAAAGAGGTGAAGATTTATCAGCTTTTATTGTTACAGAAACGGTATCGCCCAAATTAAAAAATTCGCTGAGATGATTATACAAATATGGGATTCTTTCGTTGATCCAATCTTTATACCAACCAAGCACTGTTCTCCAATCTTCAATACTTCTATCGATTCGGTCATAAAAATAAGGTATTTCTGGCTCCATTATTGATGCAATACTATCTACCCTTTCCGCACTTCGCCGAGCGGATACAAATGTCCCCATATATATACATGTACGATCAATAACTTGATTGGCAATCTCCGGGAATTCCATAGTTCGCATAAACACCTTACATCCACGTTCATAATTACGTCCATCCTCCAAGAAAGGTTCTTTTCTCAATATATAATTCAAGTATGGATAATCAAATGCACTATTCATCATCAGATTTGCAGTCACATCCATATCTTTTGCTATGTAACGCCACTTCGCATTTCCAATACGCTCTCTCCACAATATTTGATTATTGCCCGGAAAATCTTTGTTGCAATAAAACATATTCAACACGAAATAATTCATAAACTCATTGAGATCAATCAATGAGTCATATTTGGATAAAGGGGCATTCTTATCATCCAACAAAATATGATAACGAGCATACTCTTCAAGATCACCTTTTTTCACGCGATAGTTATTCTCATAAACCATATCTATATTTTCCAACTTATCATAATTAGACCAAATATAATTATCATCCACCTTTTCACGTAAATTGACCATTCCGTAATAATTACCATTGATTAAAACCACTACAGGTTGGCTTGCTTCCCAGTCGAGATCTACATATTTACCAAAACTCATTTGATTGACTGCGTCTCTAAAATGGAAACTGTAGAAATCTTGCCCGGAATTTCGTAAATATAAAGTTTTTGACTTAGTCACATTTGGTTTGTCTTTCCAAAAAGGATATGAAAACTTGTTGTTTCCAAAACGTTTATTAGCCTTTACATTAAGCGATTTAACAGTAAACATACAGCTTGTGTTCCCTCCAATTTCAGTCTCACATAATTGATTTATGACAGCCTGTCCCTGAGAAGGATTTGGAAAATATTCAAAATTGATTGGTCTTTTCCATGAATAAAGGTAGTTCATACAACCTAACTCCGGAATATCAGATTGTTTTTCAGGATGAGTCAATCCGTAGGTACCTTCAACTAAGATTCCGGTTTCATCACCGTACATATTTATACTATCAGTCACAATAGAAACAATTGGCAAATAATACTCTCTTTCCGATATAATGAATGTGTGAGTTGCACTAATCTTACTCAATGCACTATCACTAAAAGACTTTGCACGTATTACAGTAGTTTTATTTATTACAATAGAATCTGGCGCTATTGGGCTATATTCACTTGGTTCACTTCCATTAGTGGTATAACGAATAACAGCATCAGCAGGATACTCACCTTGCAATGTTAGACGAAGAACTACAGGGGAGTGATAAATACCACCCTCAATAGAAAATTTCGGTTTTTTTAGAATTCTGTCTGTAACAAATCCATAATTGGGTTTCCCTGGTGTAGCTTTCATAAAAAAAGAAAGTTGTTCACTGCCATCTGAAACCCTACCATAAGCAACATCAGGAGCCAACATTTCAGGGATCTTAAGACTATCCACTATTTTCCCATTTGTATCAAACAAATAAATCGAAGAAGAGTCCACATCCAGACGGAAATCTGTATGAAGACCTTCATCTGCTTTGTCACAATATATCAAAAGATGACCTTTAGAGGCAATACTTGTTTGTGGCAATATCGCAAATGATTCCTCAAAATTACGAGTCAAACCTATTCCATAACCAGTAAAATCAAAAGTGACAGAGTCTCCATTATATATTTCCACCCAAGAATCGGGATATTCATTTAAATCATCAATAATTCCATTAACATTACTTTGCATAACCTCATTAATTCGGATTTTTCCAAACACTAAATAAGGAAATATACAAGATATGAGAACAAAAAATAATTTCATCATATACTACTAACTCCTATTAACAATAAAAGATCCAAATATTATACGAACATTATCATTCGCACCCATTTAAATTATTTTATTTTTGCAAATATACAAATAATAAAAGAGAACAAATCGGAGACGACATTTTAATAGATCAACGACTTTCCTCTCTATGCAAGAATGAATATGTCCATAGTCTCCTGCTGCCTTGTTTATTATAGTAGAAAATCCTCCACATTACTAGGAGTAATCACCTTGTAGGTAGCATCGGGATATGCATTCTTAAAAGTTTCCGGTTGCTTTGTCTTGATTTTTTTGTCATTCCATTTGAATTCAAAAGTCTGTAAAATGCCGTCCTCCTCTTGCAGAAAATCAATTTCCTGTTGCTGTTTGGTCCTCCAAAAATAAGTCTGCGCAAAAGAATTGGAATAAGAGAGCATCTTCATTTTCTCACTAATCAGAAAATTCTCCCAAAGTTCGCCTACGTCAGACCTGTTTTCTATTTGAGATAGATTACCAATTACAGCATTACGGATTCCCAAATCCCAAAAATAGATTTTCTTACTGGCTTTCAACTCATTTCTAAGATTCTTGGCAAACGAATTGAGACGAAAGACGATGAAGCATTTCTCCAGTATGTCAATATAGTGTTCAACCGTTTTAGCGCTAAGTCCAATCAGGTTTGCGATCTCATTGTACGATATTTGACAACCTATCTGCAAAGCCAATGCTTTGACCAGACGTTGCAGACCGTCTGCGTTCTTTATACGATCAAAAGAAAGCATATCACGATAGAGATAACTGTTGACCAACTCCTTTAACGCAATTTTCTCATCACCAGGCGATGTCACCACTTCAGGATAATAGCCAAAGACAAGTCTGTGCGGCAAAAGTCTTGTTTCGTCTAACAATCCATGAGACTCAACCATCTCCTTAAAAGAAAAAGGGAACAAGGTATATTCCCGTTTTCTGCCAGTGAGTGGTTCATTTATTTTATTGGCCAATTCAAATGAAGAACTACCCGTTGCTATTAACTGCACATCAGGAATCTGGTCCGACACAAGTTTTATTACTAAACCTATATTTGTAATACGCTGTGCCTCATCAATTACCACATATTTTTTATTTCCAATTACAGAACGCAATCGGGTTGAAGACATATTGGAAAGCAAAGTTCTTGTATCAGCATCATCACCATTTAGCCACAATACATCGTTTCTGTCTCCAAGCAGTTGTTTAGAAAGAGTAGATTTTCCTACCTGCCGGGCTCCCATTAGCGCTATTACCTTACCTTTTCCTATTTGGTTTTGAATATTTTGTTGCAATGTTCTTATTATCATATCCTAATATTAAATAACACACAAAATTAATAACTTTTTAGGAACACACTCCAAAAAAGTCATAACTTTTTAGGAATACACTCCAAGAAAGTCATAACTTTTTAGGAATACGCTCCAAAGAAGTCATAACTTTTTAGGAATACAATCCAAAAAAGCCATAACTTTTTAGGAACACAATCCAAAAAAGTCATAACTTTTTAGGAATACAATCCAAAAATGTCATAACTTTTTAGGATTGTAATACTGAAAAGTCAATAAAAAACCCCGAAATTAAAAAAATTCGGGGTTAAATAAACAATTGAATATATTAGGTATCAATTTCAGCATAAGTAGCGTTTGCTTCGATGAACTCGCGACGAGGAGGTACCTCATCGCCCATCAACATAGACACGCAAACGTCAGCCTCTGGATCGTTGTCGATAATTACCTGCTTGAGCATACGGTTTTCTGGGTTCATTGTAGTATCCCAAAGTTGTTCGGCACTCATTTCACCCAAACCTTTATATCGCTGTACGTGAATCTTGTTGTTATCCTTGCTTTGAGTACCGCCAGACACCTCATCTTCCAAAGAACCGCCATGACGCAAAATGAAGTCGTTGCGTTGCTTATCGTCCCAGCAATATTCCTTATCCTTACCCTTAGAGCAGAGATAAAGCGGAGGAGTAGCGATATAAACATAACCTTTGTCGATCAATTCCTTCATGTAACGATAGAAGAAAGTAAGAATAAGGGTGTCGATGTGAGATCCATCGACATCGGCATCGGTCATGATGATAACCTTGTGATAACGAAGTTTCGAGAGGTTGAGCGCATTAGGATCTTCCGGCGTACCAACGGTGACACCCAGAGAAGCATAGATATTGTGGATTGACTCAGAACTGAACACTTTGTGAGTCTGAGATTTCTCCACGTTCAAAATCTTACCACGGAGAGGAAGAATAGCCTGGAACTTACGGTCGCGTCCCTGTTTTGCAGTACCACCTGCCGAGTCTCCCTCGACGATGTAGAGTTCGCATTTTGCAGGGTCCTTATCGGAGCAGTCGGCCAATTTACCAGGAAGACCGCCACCACTCATAGGGTTTTTGCGTTGCACCATTTCACGGGCCTTGGCAGAAGCCAAACGCGCCTTAGCTGCAAGCACCACTTTATCGATAATGAGTTTGGCAACAGTCGGATTTTCTTCCAAATAGTCACCAAATGCTTCACCAATAGCCTTAGCTACGAAACCTGCGACTTCACTGTTTCCCAATTTGGTTTTGGTCTGACCTTCAAACTGAGGTTCAGCCACCTTAACGGAGATGACAGCGGTAAGACCTTCGCGGAAGTCGGTTGCAGGTTCAATCACGATCTTATCTTTCTCCAACTGACCCTTCAACTTTGTATCACTATCAAGATACTTTTGAAGAGTACGGGTAAGGCCAGAGCGGAAACCAGTAACGTGTGTGCCACCTTCGTGAGTGTTGATGTTGTTCACATACGAATAGATGGTTTCGCGGAACTCTGTATTGTAAGTCATTGCGACCTCAACCGGGCAACCATATTTGTCGGTATTCACATGAATCACCTGATTCATCAAGTGGTTCTTATTAGCATCAAGACGTTCAACAAACTCGCTCAGACCACGTTCCGAATAGAATGTTTCAGTCTTTGGAGCAGGTTTTCCTTCCTCATCCACCACACGTTTGTCGGTAAGGGTAATGCGAAGACCTGCGTTCAAGAATGCAAGTTCGCGCATACGGTTGGCAAGCGTTTCGTAGTTGTAAACAGAAACAGTGAAGATGCTGTCGTCTGGCAAGAAAGTAACCTTTGTACCGGTTCTATCGCTTACGCCGTCTTCCTTCACAGAATAAAGTGGTTTACCGAAAGCATAATCCTGTACAAAATGTTTGCCGCCTCTGCATACTTCCACATGGAATTCCTTGGAAAGGGCGTTCACACAAGAGACACCCACACCGTGCAAACCACCAGAGACTTTATAGGAATCTTTATTAAACTTACCACCAGCATGAAGAACGGTCAACACCACTTCGAGAGCGGAGCGCTTTTCTTTTGGGTGCATATCCGTTGGGATACCACGTCCGTCGTCTTCTACGGTGATTGAATTGTTTTCATTGATAGAGATGAAGATATTGTGGCAGTAGCCAGCCAAAGCCTCATCAATTGAGTTATCGACCACCTCATAAACGAGATGGTGGAAACCACGTTCGCTAATGTCGCCAATATACATTGCCGGTCTTTTGCGGACCGCTTCCAAGCCCTCGAGGACCTGAATGCTAGAGGCGGAATAGTTTTCCTGTGCTTCGCTCATTGCGTGTATAATTTTTTTCTATTTTATTCTAAATCAAACTTTTTTGGCAGACGCCATAAAAGCAGCGCAAAATAGCGCATTAAAACATACAAATATACAGTTTTTTTAGCAGAGGGGCAAATTTATGAGGCAAAAACAACGATTTAAAGCCTATACAGCACAAGAAAAAAACCTCTGCGAGACGCCATGCCATACATGATACGCCCACAGAGGTTTTCTACCCATAGTTTTAATCTTTCACAATTCACATATTCAAAATCTCCACTTCATTTCAAGGCGATTTTAGTGAAAACACATACGAGGAAGGATAGCTTCGCTTAGTTGCTGAATGTAAGCTGAGAGCCATCACTATCCACCACAATCGGCTTCGACTTATCGACCTGCTGAGCGATCAACTTACGAGAAAGCTCGTTGAGCAACTCGTTCTGAATGACACGCTTAACCGGACGAGCGCCGAACTCAGGGTCGTAACCAGCCGTAGTAATGAAATCCACTGCAGCCGGAGACACTTCGAGATGAACATCCATCTCTTCCAATCTTTTGGCTATGGATTTAATCTGCAAATCGACAACCTTTGCGATTTCAGACTTGGTCAATGGCAGGAACATGATCAAGTCATCGATACGGTTGAGGAACTCCGGACGAATGGTCTTCTTGAGCAGGGCAAACACTTCATTTCGTGTCTGGTCAATCACTTCCACTCTGTTGTTTTCATTGAGTTTTTCAAAACGCTCGCGGATGAGGTTAGAGCCCAAATTGGAAGTCATGATGATGATGGTGTTCTTAAAGTTCACCACCCTGCCTTTGCTGTCGGTCAAACGTCCATCGTCGAGCACCTGCAACAATGTGTTGAACACATCGGGGTGTGCTTTTTCTATTTCATCGAAAAGTACGACTGAATAAGGTTTGCGACGAACAGCCTCGGTCAGCTGACCGCCTTCATCGTAGCCAATGTATCCCGGAGGCGCACCGATAAGTCGGCTGACGGTGTGTTTCTCCTGATATTCAGACATATCGATTCGTGTGATCATATTCTCGTCGTCGAACAAGAATTCCGCCAACGCCTTCGCCAGTTCCGTTTTACCCACGCCTGTGGTTCCAAGGAAAATGAACGAACCTATTGGCTTGCGAGGATCCTGCAAACCAGCACGACTACGTCTGACCGCATCGGATATAGCAACGATGGCCTCGTCTTGTCCCACTACACGCTTATGAAGTTCCGATTCCAGATTGAGCAATTTATCCTTTTCGCTCTGCAGCATCTTGCTGACTGGGATTCCGGTCCATCTTGCCACAATTTCGGCGATGTCGTCTTCATCGACCTCCTCTTTGATCAAATGAGAATTGGCATGGGTGCGTTCAAGTTCCTCTTGCAGTTTCTTTATGGCATCTTCAGCCTCTTTGATTCTGCCATAGCGCAACTCTGCCACCAGTCCGTAGTTGCCTTCGCGTTCTGCCTTTTCAGCTTGGAAACGGAAATCCTCTATCTCGATTTTCTTCTGCTGTATCTGATTGACAATATCCTTTTCCCCTTTCCACTGCGCGTTCATTTCCGCAGCCTGTTCCTTCAACTCGGCAATCTCCCTTGCCAACTGAGCCAGTTTCTGTTCGTCGCCTTCACGTTTGATCGCCTCACGTTCAATTTCAAGTTGCTTAATCTGACGGTTTACATCGTCCAAACTTTCAGGGACAGAATCCATTTCCAATCTCAAACGAGCAGCCGCTTCATCGACCAAGTCGATGGCCTTATCCGGCAAGAAACGATCGGAGATGTAACGAGAAGACAGACGCACAGCCGCAATGAGGGCATCGTCTTTGATACGGATTTTGTGGTGGTTTTCGTAGCGTTCCTTCAAGCCACGCAAAATAGAAATAGTGCTTGCCTCGTCTGGCTCGTCAACAATAACTTTCTGATAACGACGTTCGAGCGCCTTATCCTTTTCGAAATACTTTTGATATTCGCCCAAAGTAGTGGCGCCGATAGAACGGAGTTCGCCACGCGCCAAAGCAGGTTTCAATATATTGGCAGCGTCCATGGCGCCTTCACCGCCACCAGCCCCGACCAACGTGTGAATCTCATCGATGAAGAGGATAACCTCACCATTCGCCTGAGTCACTTCGTTGATGACAGCCTTCAGACGTTCCTCAAATTCGCCTTTGTATTTGGCACCCGCCACCAAGGCACCCATGTCGAGCGAGAAAATCTGCTTCGACTTAAGGTTCTCAGGCACGTCGCCTCGGAAAATACGACCAGCCAAGCCTTCAACGATGGCGGTCTTACCCGTACCAGGCTCACCAATCAAGATTGGATTGTTTTTGGTACGACGACTAAGAATATGCAACACACGACGGATTTCATCATCACGTCCGATCACCGGATCGAGTTTGCCATTTCTGGCTTTATCCACCAGGTTAACAGCATATTTGCTTAGCGCATTATACTGTTCTTCAGCGCTCTGGCTTTTCACCTTGGCACCCTTACGAAGATCCGCCACAGCCTTTGTAAAAGCATCTACCGTAGCGCCCTGGTCTTTAAGGATGGTAGAAGCCGGACCTGCTTCTGTAAGAACAGAAAGAAGGATATATTCCACAGAAACGAATTCGTCGCCAGTCTGCTTTGCGAGGTCTTCAGCCTTTAAAAGCACACGATTGGAAGCGGAAGAAAAAACACATCCGCCGCCGCTCACTTTAGGTAATCTATTGATCTCGGAGTCAACTGCACGCTCCACGGAACGGAAATCGACACCTGTTTTCTTAAAAATAAAGGTTGCCACACTGTCGCCCACTTGCAGGAGGGCTTTAAGGAAATGGACGGGTTCCACATACTGTTGACCATTACGCTGAGCGATATTGGCCGCCTCCTGAACTACTTCTTGTGATTTGATTGTAAAGTTCTGGATATTCATAATTTAGAGATTTATTTTTTCATGTTTTCACTTCCTAATATTCCAACAAGTGTGCCAAAGGGAAAGTCTTGATTTTTTGTCGCACACATCAAAAATAAGTATGTCATTTTGTCAGTATTTTCACAAAACAATGTTAAATCATGTCATACTTTTACAAAGAAAACACGTTTTTTCCACTTAAAAGCAGCAGAACAATACCCCCCATAAAAACAAAAAACTTATCTTTGCAAAAATTCACTAGTTTATCAAAAACATGAAGAACGACCTCATTGATCTTTGTCCGCTCCGTGTCCGTTTCAGCGAGACTGACGCCATCGGCGTAGTATGGCACGGCAATTACCTGCGTTATTTTGAAGACGGGCGAGAATCATTTGGCGAACATTTTGGGCTTCCATATGTAGATGTGGTGAAAGAAGGCTACATCATTCCCATCGTGGAAGTGACCAGCCAATACAAGCATTCGCTCCATGCTGGAGAGCACGCCACGATTGAGACCAAATACATCGATAGCCCGGCTGCAAAAATCAAATTCGAATATAATATATATAAGGAGCCAGAGCATATTCTTTGCGCCACAGGCACCAGCACACAGGTATTCGTACGCATGGACAACAATGAGTTGGAACTTACTATGCCTGAATTCTATGAAAAATGGAGGGCTAAATGGCTATAAAAACCAACACAGCAAACGCCGTTGTGCGTGAGGCTTGCAGCAACATCATTAGCGCTTTGGGATGCACCACAAAAGAGAATTTCGAAAACGCGATGAACGGAGTCAGCGGAATAAAACCAACCAACGACACCACACTCTACCCCACCCCTTTCCTTTCGCAACGCATAAACGACGAGCAGGTGGAGAAAAACATACCGGTTTTCTCCTCGCTCGATAGTAAGGAATACACCCGCCTGGAAAGACTGATGATCGCATCGGTCAGTCAAGCCACATCATCTGGAGATTTCAATGAAATACTGAAAAGCGAACGCACCATTTTCATATTTTCCACCACGAAGGGAAACGTGCGACTGCTTGAGCAAGACAACCAGCATCCGCAAGAAGGGGCATTTCTATACCAAATGGCGCAAAAAGTCGCCGGTTATTTCGGTGCGAAAAACGAACCTGTAATCGTCAGTCAAGCATGTATTTCCGGAGTTGTCGCCCAGCTTGTGGCAGAGCGACTGCTGAAAGCCAAAGAATATGAAACCGCCATCGTGATTGGCGGGGACGAACTTACAGAGTTCACCATAAGCGGTTTCCAATCGTTCAAGTCGGTCAGCGAACACCCTTGCAGGCCTTACGATGCGAAACGCGACGGTCTTTCTATGGGAGAAGGTGTTGCCACGATTGTTTACAGCACATTGCCCCAATTCGACACTCCACAAGCCATCTTCATAAAACAAGGAAGCACATCCAACGACGCCAACCACATATCCGGGCCAAGTCGCACAGGAGAAGAATTGGGTTGGGCGATAAAATCCGCACTTCAATCAAACGGCCATAATTTCACAACCGATGCAATAGACGCACACGGAACAGCCACTCTGTATAACGACGAAATGGAGTCGAAAGCCATTGGCGTTGCCGGGCTAACCGACAAAGAGTTGCTCAGCCTGAAAGGTTATTTCGGTCACACCCTCGGCGCATCAGGCCTGCTGGAGACAGTAATTTGCAATGAAGGGCTGCGTCAGCAAAGACTTCCAAGCACCCTTGGATTCAGTGAACTGGGCGTTCCCATCCCCGTAAACGTACGCACCCAATCGGGCGGATTCTACGGAAAGAGCATTGTAAAAACAGCCTCAGGCTTCGGCGGTTGCAACGCTGCCATCCTTTTGGGGAAAGATGCCGATGGGAGCAACACATACCATCTCCACCGCAACTATCGCAATCTGGCGCAATGTTCCATAGCCGACAAAGCAGTGAAGACACAGGGGAAAGTCATTTTTGACGGATCGAAAGAGGAGAATTTCGGCACATTCATCCGGGCTGCGTTCAAAAACATATCCGAGCCCTACGCCAAATTCCCTAAAATGGACGATCTGTGCAAATTGGCCGTCACAGCCGTTGAATACCTCTGGCGTGAGGCCGACCACAGCCAGGAAAACGAATATGAGACAGCGCTTCTGATCGCCACCACCAGTTCAAGCCTCGACACTGATTTGCGCCACCAGCAAAGCATCGCCGTTAAAGACCCATACATTCCAAGTCCGGCCATATTCGTCTATACACTCAACAACATAATGGAGGGGGAAATCTGCATACGCCATAAAATCAAAGGAGAAAACCTTTGCCTGGTCTGCAAAGACAAAGCAGAGGCGCAAAAGCAACTTCGCCGTTATGCCGATCTGCTGTTGAGCAACCACTACGCCAAACGCTGCATCGTTGGCTATGTGGATTATCTGCAAGGAAAATATGAAGCCGATTTTGAGGATTTGGGATGCTAATCATCGCAAAAATCATATCTTCATAAGTGATAAAACCGAAAAAAGACCTACATTTGCAAAAATAGAAATAATTATCTCTACACAATGGAACAACTAATTGAAGAAATCAAGCAATATCTTATCGAAGATCTACCGTTGGAAGACATCACACCAGCCGAAATTGATGCAGAAGCACCACTTTTCGGAGACGAAGGTTTGGGCCTCGACAGCATCGATGCGCTTGAGATCACCATCATGCTTGAGAAACGCTTTGGCATCAAGATCGCAGATCCTAAAGCAGCCAAAGAAATCTATTCTTCAGTAAGCAGCATAGCAGCTTACGTGCAAGAAAACCGCAAATAAGAAAAAAACAGAATAAATGCGCGCAACATCCGGCAAAAGCGCTGTTACCGGCATCGGAATAATCAGCTGTATCGGGCAAAACGCGGAAGAAAACTGGAAGAGCCTCCTCGCCAAGAAGACGGGGATAGGCTCTTTGCGTCTTTTTAGCAGCCGCCACCAAGTCCCTGTCGGCGAAATCGGTCTTAGCAATGAGCAATTGGCAGAAAAAGCAGGTCTTCCCGCAGGAAAGACCTACTCACGCACAGCGCTGCTGGGGCTTATCGCCTGCCAGGAAGCGCTGGCAGATGCAGGAATTGACATTTCGGAAGCGAAAAAAGCAGGCAAAAAAATCGGTATCATCAATGGCACTTCCATTGGTGGCATGGACCTTAGCGAGAATTATTTTGCCAACCAAAAGGCAGGGAAAAGAGCACGATTGCGTGACTTGTTTGAGCACGACTGCGGAGCAAGCACCATGCGCATAGCCGACCATCTGGGCATCAAAGATTTCATGACCACCATCAGCACCGCCTGTTCTTCGGCAGCCAACGCCATCATGCTTGGCGACAGAATGCTTCGCCATCACGAGTTGGACATCGTTCTGGTAGGTGGAAGCGACCCTCTTTGCAAATTCACGCTCAACGGTTTTCATTCATTGGGGATTCTCGACACCGAGCTATGCCGTCCGTTCGATGCCACCCGCACCGGACTGAACCTGGGAGAAGGCGCCGGATTCCTCGTACTCCAAAGAGAGGAAGACACCGCACAAAAAACATATTGCCGACTGCTGGGTTACGCCAACGCCAACGACGCTTTTCACCAGACAGCCACCTCGGAAGATGGTGAAGGCCCTTACCTCGCCATGAAGAGGGCGCTGGACAAAGCCGGTCTGCAACCTGGCGACATCGACTACATCAACGCGCACGGTACTGGGACAGGCAACAACGACCAAAGCGAGGCCACAGCCTTTGTCCGTCTTTTCGGAGAGCACAGCATTCCTCGATTCAGCTCCACAAAAGTTTATACGGGGCACACACTCGGCGCCTGCGGAGGCATCGAAGCAGCCTATTGTGCGCTCATGATAAAAAACGGCACCATTGTACCTACCTATAACCACACCCAAACCATGGAAGGTTTGGATGCCACACCGGAAACCCAAACGACAGCCGCAACACTCAAAAACGTAATGAGCAACTCATTCGGATTTGGCGGGAACGTCAGTTCATTGGTCTTCGGGGAATAACGAGACAAGACAAAATAAGTACAAATAATGAAAGCTTTTATAGAAAACAGTTCTTGCATTAGCGCTTCACCCACTTTTGACGCCGATGTTTTTTTCGGCGAAAGCATCGCTACCCCATTGGCCAATGAGGGTAAGTTAAACGCACAAGACCCCGACTATAAAAGCATCATAACAGATGCTGGCAAACGCCGACGCATGGGGCATCTGATAAAAATGGGCATATCGTCCAGCCTTTCCGCATTGAAAGGAACCAACTATGCGAAGCCAGACGCCATCATGACAGCCACAGCCATGGGCGGACTTGAAGACACAGAGAAATTTCTTCGCTGCATCATCGACAATGACGAGCAACTGGCCAACCCTTCCAACTTCATCCAATCGACCGGCAACACTTTTGGCGGACAGACAGGTCTGCTTTTGCAACACCACGGGCACAATGTGACCTACGCTCATGGTGGTTTTTCTTTTGAAAGCGCCCTTATCGACGCCATGCTGCAAATGGCCGATGATGAAATTGAGACCGCCCTCGTGACCGCCGCTGATGAAATCACCGCCACCGAATACGAGGTGATGCGAAAAATGGGTTTCTGGCGCAACGGAAGAATGATGGGCGAAGGCAGTCAGGCATTCTTATTAACGTCTTCTCCGAATGAAAAAACCAAGGCCGCAATCATCGGATTGAAGACACTCAAAGGTCCGCTATCCGTATCAGACCTTTCCAATGCCATACAAGACCTTACCCACAAAGCAGGCTACGACACCGAAGACATCGACCTGATGCTTCTCGGCGTGGATTGCGACTACGAAGCAGAGAAGACCATCATTGGCTACGGGAAACACCAAATCAACTACAAAAAATGGTGCGGACAGTTCGCCACAGCATCCGGTTTTGGACTTTGGATGGCTAACGAGTTGTTGTCCCGACAAATCATTCCTTCCGCAGAAGAATGGGAGGCTGCACACTTGAAGTTGGCTATGGTTTACACAGAATACCGGCAAAACGACTACTCCCTCATGCTTGTTGCAACCGTTTGAAGTCCGATGTATAATAGTTGAGACAATCAGATTTTATTCGGCAAGACAAAGGAGTCACTGTCAAAAGACTTTGGAGATGAAAACAACAAAAAAAATTGTGTGTAACATAGGGCTGCTCATAGTCTTTAGCATCTGCTACAACAGCATCATCGGTTTTCTGTTCGTGCTTTTGGTTATCATCGGATTCTTGGTTTGGACTTCCTATTCCATTCAATCAAGCATCTACTGTGACGCTATCTGCAAGTTAAACACCGACAAGAAAAAAATCGCGCTTTCATTTGACGACGGTCCCGACGCCACCCACACCAACGAGGTGCTTGACATACTGAAAGAATACAACATCAAAAGTTACTTTTTCCTGATTGGCGAGAAAGTCAAACAAAATCCCGCCATCGCAACACGCATCAGGCAAGAAGGCCATCTCATTGGCAACCACAGTTATTTCCACAAAGGCACCTTTCCTCTGCAAAGCACGAACAACATTTTCAAAGAACTGGAGCAGTGCAACACCATCATAGAAGAGACAACAGGCGAAAAGTGCACCTTGTTTCGTCCGCCTTTCGGCGTCACCAACCCCATGATTGGCAAAGCCATTAAGCGGATGCAATCAAAACAGAAATTCGACGTCATCGGTTGGGATGTGCGTTCTTTCGACACAACCACAGATGACATCGACAAGACCATCCATAAAATCATCAAGCAGTTGAAACCTGGGAGCATCGTATTACTACACGACAGGCTAAGCACCACTCCAGCCCTGCTGCGCAGATTGATACCCCAAATACAAGAAATGGGCTACGAATTAGGGATTTGAATTGCGATTTCGCGGCAAATACATCCAAAGAATTGCTTTTTTTCATATCTTTACGAAAAATTACACACATTTAAGTTTCACTTTACACAACATCTTTACTTTATGAACAAGATTATCAAATCGTTAGTAGGAGGTTCATTGTGTTCGCTCCTATTGTCTGCATGTGGTCCTCATGGCGGAGGAGAAGAGTTGGTGCAGTTGGCCCAACAGACACCAATCAACACAGTCAAATATGAATACCCAGAAGGTTCTGCAGTCGCAACACACGGAGCCCTGAAAGTAGATGGTCTGCAACTGTGCGACCAATCGGGCAAACCCGTGCAACTGGCCGGATTCAGCACAATGGGATGGCAATGGTGCGCCGACTGCTACAATGAGGAGTCCATCAAGAATCTTATCGACAACTGGCACATCAACATCCTCCGTTTAGCCATGTATGTGGAAGAAGGAGGTTTCAACAGACACCCCGACAAAAACACAGAGATGATGTGCAACCTCATTGAGACCTGTGGCAAACTTGGCATTTACTGCATCGTCGATTGGCACATTCTCACACCTGGCAATCCAAACGACTCGCTGTATGCCGACTCACACGCGTTCTTCAAATTGATGTCGAGAAAATACGCGGGTGCGCCACACGTTCTTTTCGAACTCTGCAACGAACCAAATGGCGAAGGAGCCACATGGGAAGAGATTCGCGACTATGCCAACCAAATCATCCCAACCATTCATGCCGCCTACGACAGCATTGGCGCACAGCATCCAATCATCATTTGCGGCACACCACAATGGGACCAGTTGGTTGATGCCTGCCTCGTAAAAGGCCGCTATCAAGGCAACGAACTCGACTTTGTGGAACTGCCAGCAGACGACCGCCGTTTGCAATTTGACAATGTGATGTACACCTTCCATTTTTATGCGTCGAGCCACAACGAAGGATCGCCTAAAGATGGTGTGGAAGACTACTACAACTTCTACAAATACATGTATAAGGTATTGGGACAACTCCCTGTATTCTGTTCCGAATATGGTTTGACAGAAGCCAGTGGCGACGGAGCGATCGACACCGACCGCACCGACAAATGGATTCATATGTTCAGAGGCAACAATGCCGGCAAACAACTTGTCAGTTTCTGCAACTGGAGTTACTCCGACAAAGATGAAAAGAGCGCAGCCCTCCAGCCAAAATCATGTCGCAGGAAACAATGGGACAACGCCACCATCAGCGGCGACTACGTCAGACGAGTGCTCAATGTGGCGAACAACGGAGCAACAGACCCAAGCGTACTCAAACCAGAGAACGTTTACACACCAGCGGCTGAAACAAAAGAATAAGATTTTTTGCGGACTGCTTCTAAGCCGTCAGAATAACAATAAAAAGCCCCCGAAAACAATAGTTTTTCGGGGGCTTTTGCTGTAAATGTGAAACAAAGCCATCATTTTGCACAAATTTAAACCGGATGTGCAAAAAATTGCACAGTTTTATTTTGAATGTGCAAAATTTTATCTAAATTTGCACACGCAAAGCTCAGATGTGCAACAATAAAGCGCTAATGAATTTTTCAAAAAACATCTCTACATTACAAAACACATACAAACAAAGATAAAAAACAAGGAGGACTAAATCATGAATGAGATCAAACCTGATTATGATGAATTTGGTTGCGCCATAGAAGATGAAATCATCGTCATCGTAGCCAAATAACAAAGAGAATAAAAATGGGAATAAGTGAAAATCTCCCGGATGTTGTTTCTCACAGCAACATCCGGGAGATTTTTTAACAATTCACACAGTAAGACAAAGCAAAAAACAAAAGAGCCGCAAACAAGAAAATGAAGTCATCGTTATTTGGCGAAATACTTTTTTTCGTGGTACATTTGCAGAAAAATATATAGGTCACCTAAAAGAACATCCGCAATATATATGATATATGGCAGAAACGACAATGGAACGGGCAAGGCTCCGTCGCATGGAACTGTTAGTTGGAGAAGAAGGGATAAATGCAATCTTCAGCAAACGTGTCATCATCTTTGGAGTTGGAGGTGTAGGCTCTTGGTGTGCAGAAAGCCTCGTTCGCTCTGGCATTCGCCATCTCACCATCGTAGATAGCGACAGGGTGTGCATCACCAACTGCAACCGCCAGTTAATGGCCACCAGCAAAACCATCGGTCAAGTAAAGGTTGAAGTTTTGAAGGAACGTCTGCTGGAAATCAATCCCAACGCAGAAATCACCGCGCTCCAAAAAATATATCAAGCCGAGAATGCGGATGAGTTTCACATTGAGACCTACGACTATGTCATCGATGCCATCGATTCCCTGAAAGACAAAGCGCAACTGATTCTGCACGCCACCTCATTGTCAAAAAAAATCAAGCAAGGAGAACTGCAAGGAGAGGGAATACCAGCACGACTGACCTTAATCAGTTCAATGGGGGCAGCTTTGCGTCTGGACCCGACAATGATTCGCGTGGCGGAATTTTGGAAAGTGAAAAACGACACACTGGGCAAAGCCTTAAGAAAGCGCTTCAAATACCGCAAAGAAAACCCTTCCGTCAAATTCCAATGTGTGTATAGCGAAGAATTGCCAATGGAAAACAAAGGTGTGATTACCGCCTGCGGCACATCGGAGTGCATCTGCACCAACACCAAGTTATTAAGTGGTGAGGAAGGAACAGACTCGGCGATTTACGACGCACCCGGCGACCAGCAACTCGCCACGCACCAATGGAACGCATCGAAAGCACAAACCAACGGATCTGTCAGCCACATCACATCCATATTCGGATTCACCATCGCCGGATTGGTCATGCAAGACATTTTGACCCCCCAAAAAGCAAAATAGTGCACAGGCACATTAACAAAAAAAGCCGTTTGAAACAAACTTCAAACGGCTTTTCTATTTGACAGATAACGCAATCACACCACCCTGCAGACTCTGCCACTTCCGGCAAAGAAATTGATGATGTTTTGTGAAGCGAAACGCGCCATCGCAATACGGGCATCAATAGTTCCTGTGCCGCAATGCGGAGAAAGAACCACATTGTCTAGTTCATATAAGGCATCGGTGATGACAGGTTCGTGTTCAAACACATCCAGCGCCGCCCCCTTAATGCGATGATTCCTGAGAGCATCCGTCAAAGCCAATTCATCGATGACCGCACCACGGGCAGTGTTGACAATAATAGCGGTAGGTTTCATCATCGACAAAGCCTGGGCATCAATCAAGTGATGCGTTTCTTTCGTCAACGGAGTGCTGACACAAATGAAATCGGACTGTCTGAGCAAATCTTCCTTGGTCAGATAGGTGGCCTCATATTTCCGTTCGGTTTCAGAATCAAGGCGGTGGCGGTTGAAATAGACCACCTTCATGCCTCCTGCCAAAGCGCGACGTGCGATAGCCTGACCAATACGTCCCATACCGATGACACCCAATGTTTTGCCAAACATGCCCACACCGAGGTTTTCAAAAGTGCCCCACTTCAAGAGGCCAGGGATGCGCAATTTTCGGTCATCCTCGGCCAAACGACGTGCCGCACAACCCATGAGCGCATACGCCAATTCCGCTGTCGGTTCAATGACGGGGTCGGGAGTGTTGCAGACAGCAATGCCCTTTTGACGTGCATAATCAATATCGATGTTGTTGAAGCCGACAGCATAGTTGGAGATGACTTTCAATCTATCCCCGCCAGCGTCTATCAACTCCTTATCTACGCCCAACGTGAAAATACTCAGCAAAGCATCATGATCGGGAAGCAGGCGAATCAACTCCTCTTTGGAGAAAGAGCCGCTTTCCGGCATGGTCACATCAAACTGCTCACGCAAATCTTCCAAACCTTCATCTAACAGGCGATAGGAAATCAAAACTTTCTTTTTCTGCATATTCTATATTCAAGAGACACTGCAAAGATAACAAGCGACAAGCAAATCTTGCGAAAAAACGGACTGAAATAGGCATACTTTTTGCTGTAAACGACAAAAAAATGCGTAATTTTATAATTTGAAGAAGGAAGAGCATTTTTTCGACTCACGAATACAACGCATTAACAAAAACAAGAAGAGCAACATGAAGCAATCGGATTGGAATGCAGAAGACTGGTTGGACTCGATGCACAGAGCGTTGAGCCGCCGCAACTATGAGCTGACGCGCACCTTGCGTCAGCAGGTTTGGACCTCCACCGTTGATTTCGTTCAGAAAGGATCTTATCGGGCAAACGGACAGACCATCAACATGGAGCGCAATCCGGACATGCAAAATGAGACCATCTTCTATTCAGACGAAATCAAAATCAGCGCAGACGCTCCAAGGTATGAACAGACCACAATCGTGGTGAAAAAAGAAGACACACTCAACGAAGCTTACCGCATGGTCAAAAACGGGATGAACCCATGCGTGCTGAATATGGCCAGCCGCAGTTATCCGGGCGGCGGTGTTCAAACAGGAGCAGGAGCGCAGGAAGAAAACATTTGCCGCAGAAGCGACTATTATCAATCGATTTACCAGTTTCACAACGACGGGGAGAAATTTGGAGTGAGCCGCAACCCACAATTCAGTTATCCTCTCGACCGGAATTTCGGAGGCATCTATTCGCCAAATGTGACCGTTTTCCGCGGCGATGAGAAAAGCGGATATGAACTGATGACACATCCATTCAAGACCGCCTTGGTGGCAGTGGCAGCCATCTCCCATCCTGAAGTTGTGGATGACAGAATCAGTCCGGACCTGATAGAACCTACCCTCAATAAGATAAGAACGATTTTGCGCATCGCCTACAAAAACGGTCACCACAATCTCGTTTTATCCGCATTTGGCTGCGGAGCATTCTGCAACCCACCCCAGCACATGTCGGAGTTGTTCAAGCAGGCCTTGGAAGAAGATGAGTTCAAAAACAGATTCAACGAAATTGTGTTCGCCATTCTCAGCGTGGGAGGGTCAAACGAAAAGATAAGCAATTACGATTGTTTCAAAAAAACATTTGAAAACTAAAAAAAGAACCAATGAAAAAAGCGATCATACTATTATCCATTTTATGGGGAATGTCCAACGCAGCCTTGGCGCAAAAGCCAATCACAGGAAGCGAAGCCACTAAAATCGAAACTGAAATCGAGCAGCAGACCAGCCAGATTCTGACGTTGGAAAACAAATTCAAGCAAGAAAAGCACATGAATGGAATGAGCAAAAACCTCGTTTCAACAGGCACCATGCGTTACAAAAAAAACGGGAAAGTCCGGCTCGACTATGTCACTCCTTTCAAATATGAACTGACAGTAAACGGAGACAAGGTGAAAATGGCGACCAACGGTAAAAAGAACATTTACAATGCCAGCAGCAACCCAGGCATGCAAGAAATGCAGAAAATGCTGAGCGCCAGCATGACAGGCGATATCGCCGCTTTGAAAAGCAAATACACCATCAGTTATTTCGACAACGGATCCACCTATCTGATCAAGATCAAGCCTATCAAGCCCAATAAGATGATCCAGGAAATAGAGATGGAACTCAACAAAAGCGACAAAATGCTCATCAGAATGCGTCTTACCGAAGTTGCCAAAGCAGGCAAAACCGGTAACGACTACACCGAATACACATTCAGCGACACAAAAAAGAACACAACCATCGACGATTCCGTTTTTGCGATAGAATAATAAACCGCTCATTATGAAGCAGCCTCATTGCAGACACCTCCTTTTATTACTAATCACCTGCGCCATCACCGCAGTCATATCAGGATGCACGCCCAAGATTTTCCGAGGCATGGGAAAAGAGGGGGAACAGCAAATCACCGTTTTCCACCTTCATCCTTTCACCATGAAAGACGGAGAAGCCTCCAACTACAGTCTCGACATAGACATCAGAGGCAACGCCATGAGTGGAATACTGAGTGTGCAGCCCGATTCAAGCAAGGAAAGTATGCGCATCATCTGCAACTCCGTCTTTGGATTCACGTTGTTTGATTTCGACCTCACCCCCAAGGGGCTGATAATATACGATTGCGCAGATCAGATGCGAAACAGGCACTTAATACGCATGTTGGAAAAAGACTTTCGTATATTGTTTTTTCAAAACTTCGAGAGCCAAACATTTACAAGCAAAGTGTATGCTCAAGCAGACAAAAGAGCAAAAGGGTATCGCATCAAAAACAAATATGGCGACTTCAGATACATTACCGATGAAACAGCTGGAGTGCTGAAAATGATTGAAAGCGATGCCAAAATAACCCAAAGCGACATCACTTTTCAATACACTGCCGACAAGCATCTCGATAATGTAGTCATCAATCATCCAGTGCTGCGCGTAAAAGCAGCCATTAGCCGATTATCTGATTAAACCCCTAAAAATGCGAGAAAGATTAAAACGCCTGAAATGTGGCATTCTTATTCCCACCTACAACAACATCGGCGCCATTGAAGGCGTGGTGAACGATGCCTTAAACGTGTGCGATGACGTTTGGGTTGTTAATGACGGATCGACAGACCAAACTTTTGAATTCTTTTCCCATAAAGAAGGGATTCACTTTCTCAGTTACCCCGACAATCAAGGGAAAGGCGTGGCATTAAAAACCGGCTTCGCCGACATGGTCAACTGCGGCATGGAATACGCCATCACCGTAGATGCTGATGGTCAGCATAAAATCAGTGACATTCCGTTTCTGGTTGAGCAAGCAGAAAAAAACGCCGGAGCCATCATTGCCGGCACCAGGAACGTGAAAAACCAGGAAGGAATGCCGGGAAAAAACAGTTTTGCCAACCAATTTTCCAATTTTTGGTTCAAAGTGGAAACAGGCATGGACTTTCCCGACACGCAATGCGGTTTTCGCATCTACCCTATCAAGCGTCTGGCAGACACTCATTTTTTCAGCACGAAATACGAATTTGAGTTGGAAGTGTTGGTCCGCAGCGTGTGGAAAGGCATTCCTCTCATCGCGCAGCCCGTACATGTCTATTATCCACCGGCAGAAGAACGTGTCAGCCACTTCCGTCCGTTCCAAGATTTCAGCCGCATCAGTGTGCTGAACACCATCTTAGTTCTCGTTGCTTTGCTCTATATAAAGCCACGCGACTTTTTCAGGAACCTGACGTGGACAAACATCAAGCGCTATTTTCGGGAGAATGTCAGCGAAACAGAAGAAACACCTGCCCAAATAGCCAAAGCGGCCGGTCTGGGCACCATGTTTGGCATTCTGCCTATCTGGGGATACCAGATTATCGCGGAATTGGCAGTAGCTCACCTCTTGAAGATCAACAAAGTCATCACCGTCATTTTCAGCAACATCAGCATTCCCCCATGTATTCCATTCATTTTATGGGGCAGTTATGCTTTAGGCGGTTTATTATTAGGAGGCGACACCAGTCTGCCATCTCCAAAAGAAATTGACTTGAACTATGCTTGGAGCCTAGGTAAACAATATGTTATCGGCGCCATCGTTTTAGCCATCTTAAGCGGCATCACAGTAGGATTGGCCACATATTTCATAGTAAAACACAGCCGGGAAAAGAAAGAAGCAAAAAAATGAACACCAACGAACTGTTCAAACGGCTCAGAGGCGGACAGCAAATGACCACCAGTCAGCAAATCGAGTTGGCTGTGTGGCTCGCATTACCCTCCATCATAGCACAGTTGTCCAGCATCATCATGCAATACATAGACGCATCTATGGTGGGACATCTGGGAGCCAACGCATCCGGATCCATCGGTTTAGTGGCGACCACCACATGGCTGTTTGGAGGAATGTGCCATAGCGCCGTCACCGGATTCTCGGTGCAAGTGGCTCACCGTATTGGGGCGAAAGATGCGGCAGGAGCACGCAGTGTGCTTCGTCAGGGCATCGTCTCCATTCTCATCATTGCCTGCGGGCTTTCGTTTATCGGCCTCTGCATACATCGCCATTTGCCCATCTGGTTGGGAGGCAACAAAGACATTGTGGAAGACGCTTCGGCCTATCTTTGCATCTATATGCTCAATCTGCCTTTTATGGGGATGTACCATTTGGCAAGCGCCATGCTCCGCTGCAGCGGCAACACGCGTGTGCCGGGCATCTTAGGTTCCATGATGTGCTTGCTCGATGTGGTGTTTAATCTGCTGCTGATATTTCCAGAGCGCACCTTGCACCTGGGGGGAATGGAGTTGTATATGCCCGGTGCGGGATTGGGCGTAAAAGGTGCCGCGCTTGGCACCATGGCAGCCACCCTCACCATTGCTATGCTGACGTGGTACTTCCTTGCGTTCAGATCGGCGGAACTAAACATTTTCCACCATCATGGCAGTTACCGGTTGAAAAGAGATTGTATAAGAAAAGCCATCAAGATAGGCGGCCCCATCAGTTTAGAGCATGCCGTAATGTGTGGAGCGCAGGTTGTCTGCACCGCCATCGTGGCTCCGCTCGGAGTTGTAGCCATTGCAGCCAATGCGTTTGCCGTCACGGCAGAGAGCATCTGTTACATGCCAGGCTATGGCATCGCCGATGCGGCCACCACCCTGACAGGCCAGACCATTGGAGCAGGCAGAAAGGAACTTTGCAAACATTTTGCCTTCATCACCATTGGGATGGGCATGGCTGTGATGAGCATCATGGGAATACTGATGTATCTCTGTGCGCCCTATATGATGTCATTGTTAACTCCTGTCGGCGAGATATGTGAACTGGGCACAAGTGTGCTGCGCATAGAGGCGTTTGCAGAACCTATGTTTGCGGCATCCATCGTCGCCTACGGTGTGTTTATCGGTTCTGGAGACACTGTGGTGCCATGCACAATGAATTTCGCCTCCATCTGGCTGGTGCGCATCACACTCACCTATTTTCTAGCGCCGATATGGGGTTTGCAAGGCGTGTGGATCGCCATGGCGATTGAGTTGTGCTTCCGCGGAAGCATCTTCCTGATACACTACAAACGCGGGAAATGGTTGAGGTAAAAAAGCCTGAAAGGTCTATAGTTCATGATAAAGAATTATTGCTGTCCGATAAAAATCGGGAATTGATAAAATCTATTCGTTAATTGTCACACCTTCCGGTATAGCCAGATGACCTTGAAATGAACTATCACACTTTATAAGCGTCTTTCCGTCTTTACTATACACCAAATTTCTCTCCATAATTCTATATTAAGTTTTCTATCTCAAGCACGACAAAGTCGATGAGTTTGGCAAGCTCGTCAAGTTCCTTGAATGTCGGTATCCTCCCCCCTAACCTATACAGGGATGCGTAAACATCGGAAACCTGACGCCCCAGTTCCGGGCGTTCCCTAAAAACATCTTCCAAATCCGAAATATCCATCTTATATAAGCTGTTGAAACCGTTGGTTTGCAAATATATCACCATTTCCGCATTTGTGACTATAGACTTGACAACAAGATGGACGGAGAAAGCCTACAGTAAATATTGTTAATTGTATAATTCCGATTATATTTGCTAAAAAAAGACATAGAATATGAGAAAGATGATATACGCGCTGATGGCGTTGGTGATTTTTTGCGGAACCGGATGCTTTTTAAAGAAGAAATTATCTTCTAATGGAAAGAGCATTGTAACCATTAGCGGTCAAATCGCAGGACACGACTATGTGGACCTTGGCTTGCCAAGTGGCACCAAGTGGGCCACCTGCAACGTGGGTGCCACCAAGCCGACCGAGTATGGCGACTACTTTGCCTGGGGCGAGACCAAGCCGAAGGAGGACTACAGTTGGAGCACTTACAAGTGGTGCGAAAACAAGAAAGTGGATGATGAATGGGGGATTCCTAATGATTTCACCAAATACTGCACCAGCAGCAAGTATGGCACCGTAGACAACAAGACGGTGCTGGATGCGGAGGACGACGCTGCCACCGCGAACTGGGGCTCTGCGTGGAGGATGCCGACAGTGGAAGAAATCAAAGAGTTGCGAGACGGTTGCTCATGGGAGTGGGTTGAGAATTTCAACGGCAGTGGCGTGAACGGCCTGTTGGGCACCTCCAAGAAGAACGGTGCCACTATCTTCCTGCCCGCCGCCGGCACCCGTAGCGGTACGGGCCTCAACCTCGTCGTCGGCCACGGCTGCTACTGGTCGTCTTCGCTTTTCGAGTACTACTCTAGCAGAGCGTACGAGCTCAACTTCTTCGATGGCTACATCGACTGGGGCGACTTCTACCGCATCATCGGGAAGAGCGTTCGTGCGGTTTTGAGATGATGTCCATTGTCCCTCAGCGCCAGGCGGCCCCCAACCACTAGGCAATGCTATGTAGTGTCTTCTTCATTAATTTACACAAAAAAAACGCCATTGGAATCCAACGGCGTTTCTCTAATACCACCGCACCTCACGGTGAATTGGCATCAATAACAAAGTTGTCCTAAATTAGTGAATACACTGATAAAAAGCAAGATAATGGGATATGTTGTCAAGCAGAAACGGGCAAACAAAAATAGAGTCATGTTCAGGTAAAATTGATTCAATTGAATAAAAATGTATTTTAAGTTAAAAAATACGATTACTCGCAAACAAGTTGGAATTCAGTTCCAAACAAAAGGTTTTGTTGATGGATACGATATAGATGGTCCCAATTCCAGGGTCCATTTGGACTATGATGTATTTCCATCCTTTGTGCCAGATTTGAGATTCGAACTTGAGGAAAAAGCCAAACTTACAGACGTTGTCAAGCCTGATAATATATCAGCGAAAGGCTTTTTGATCAATGAAAAAGTGAAAAACATTTTTGATCAGTGCAATCTTCCTGAGCATCGCTATTACGAAGCTTCTTTATTGGATCATGATGGACATATTCTGCCATATTATTGGCTACACTTGATTTCTAACGACTACCAAATGATTGATTTTGAAAAGTCAGTTTTCAGAAAGTCAGTGTTTTCATTAAAAAGTTCTGACATTAAGAGTGAATCCATCATTCAGGTAAAAGATCTTAACGATTATCAAGAGAAGAATTTGGAACTTAAACATGAAAGTTACGTGGTACTTGATATTCTTAAAGTAAGTAACATAAGTAATTTTGACATGCTCTATTTTTCAAAACTGGATATTCGCTTTGCCTACATATCGGAAAAATTAGCCACTATGCTAAAGAAAGCAAAAGTGACAGGAATAGATATAATAGAAGAACCTGACATGATGGATGTATAGTGCGAGTATTGATTTTATATATTGTTTGACAACGGAAACAGAGATTTAACATACAAGGAATTATAGGACTTTAAAACTGGTAAGTGAATCATTTTTAATATCGTAGATATGAGTAAAATTCAAGTTGTTTTTTTTGCAACTTTCGGACTTTTAAGTTGCAATAGTAATAGGCAGGTGCAAGATTTCCATTTGCATTCATTCTCTGGAATTGTTTCTGGAGTTCATGTCTCTTGCTTTAAGACAGGAGGAATCAATATGGAAACAGTTTATCTGACTAATGGTGATGAAGTTGTTGTCAATGGATATTTAAAGGATGGCTGTCCATTGTCTGATTATCTTGAACGTAATGATAGTATCGTAAGAACGGATGAGTGTGAAGATATATATGTTTATAGAGATGGTATGATTGATACTTTTGTTATAAGAAACTGAATTTTTAATTTTTATTGGATTTTTGAATTGGTCGGATGATATCAGAATTACCCACTTGCGACAATAGCAATATATATTTATGAGCAAGAATAATCCAATCTCTGCAACCAACCTTTTTTATCCAAAAAGGTCAAGTCAAACCTACTCTTTCATTTACAACAACATAAAGAAAAATTGCTATTAATTAAGTTTGGAGTCTATATACAAGTTGGCACTTTTTTTGCCAACGAATTTCTACGAATAATTCAAATTTATTGGATGGTTGCAGATTTATACTAAGAATGCCTATGGCATTTCTAATTACTACTAATTAAAT
>JAGHUM010000096.1 GCA_018064855.1 Candidatus Physcocola equi | reverse complement strand
TTCATAAGTATAATCGGCATTGTCTGCAGCCTGCAGTTCAACCGTCTTGCCCACGCATTCGCTCACGTTTTTGAGGATGCGTGCAGGGATGGTGTCAACCGTGATGATGACGGTGTCGCTTGCAGCGAAGCAGGTTGCGTCTTCTGGGTTGGTAGCCACTACTGCGTAAGCGCCGGCTTTCTTGACGACGATGGAGTCGGCAGCGCTTGCCTTGCCGAGCGAAGTGGAGTCTTTACCCACCACGCTGAACCACTCATATTGGTAGTCGCCTTTCGCCTTGGCTGTCGCGCGAAGCACCACGCTGTCGTTTTCACAGATACGCTGTGCGCTTGCCTTGATTGTGACATCGGTGAGAGGACAAGCGGAGGCTCCACAACCAGTGACTGCTTGAGCCATGATTTCGTTATCCTTATGCCCCATAAGCTGAGCGTATGCGATATTTGTGATAGACTCGTTACATGCAGATACCTTTCCTTCCCATGTCACGGTGAATTTCTCGCCTGGTAGGATTGGCTTGTCTTTGCCGGAAACTAAATTCCAGACAATGGAATCTGCTTTAAGAATACCACCGTTGTCTGCAGAGACAAAATCAACTTCTTCAGGTTTGCGGTCAATAATATTTAAGTTGTAAGCATAATCGGAATGCGTGTGTATTTTCGATATGGCGTGGGCTCCATGGTTGTCGCTGCCATCAATGCCTCCATTTTTAAATCCGGCTACACCAATTCCTACAGGAAGGTCTTCGATAGAAAGAATTGGACCCGTTGTCGTGTCTTTATTAATCCACAATCGAAGGACATCATCATAGAGGTCTATTCTCATGGTGAACGGATTACCTCCTCCATAAGTGATGTTTTGTGGCGCATAGACTTCTTTATTGCCTACATAGCATGCCACGGTCATTTGACTTGTTGTAAGTGATTTGATGGCCAAAGTGATTGGATTTGTGGAACCTTGGCGCAACAATACCTGATAGGATTCGTAAGTGGCAGGGTTACATACATATTCCATATACAGGTTTTGTCCCAATGTGTAGTCGAATGTTGCAGTGCCGGTCTGGGTGCTACCAGAAGTGAGTTTGCCTCCTGAAAGTGACCACTGGTTAAGTTTCCAGTCAGAGGCCATCGTTGTAGCATCTTCAACTATACAACCATGTGTCTGTTCATACTCTATTGTGTATGTAATAGGGTCATCTACACTGTATGTTTCTTTGTCCGCAGTTTTTACCAAAGTGGTTGGAATAATTGGGTCTGGGACTTTGGAGCAGGTTACGGTGATTTTAGCTGTGTCATTTATTGCTGAATTCTTGTCACCAGAAATCCATGCTGCATTAATAATGTCTTCGTCATCAGTTTCGCAGGTGGCACCAGAAGGGAAATCTGCAGTAGCGGTATAAATGATAGACCCTTTTTGTTTAACCTGCATCTTTGGAATCTTCCAGATGATGACGTCTCTGTCGCCAGCCTTCTTTACTTCCCAAGTAGCGTCGAATTCTGCAAGCGGACATTCGTTTACGAATTCGCCAAAAGTAAGGCCTACAGGCAATGTGTCTCTAATTTCCACATTGTCAACATCTCGTCCGGCCATAGGACCTGTGCCCAAAATACGACGCCATACATAACCATCGTATTCTTCAACTAAGATGTTTGGAACGGTTAGGTCTGATTCTGTACAACCACAGGTAAGCCATTTAGTGACAGGTTCTTCAATAGATTTCCCCTTTTCATCTAGCTTTTGCCATGAAGGGGTAACCGGATAGAATAAACCATCTTTTTCAGAATTGTATTTCGAACTCCAAGACCAGTCGTCGGTATAGTCAACAGTAGAGTAGTCGCTTGGGTAAAGAGCCCAAACACCTCGCATTGGAGAACCTCCACCTTTGTGAATTCGGCACGATGCACCACCGAAGAATCGGGAAACGTGCATAGTGGTAGTCACCAACAACGGTGCGAACTGTATGCACATACGCTGGTTCCACTTACCCTGCGTGTCTTTTCCTTCTACAATATTCTCGTGAGAAACGACAATGCCTTCTGTACTACCAATGGTTTTGTTCCCTTCGTAAATCTCTGTGCTCAATCCCCATCCTGTCGGACAGTCACCGCCATTGGCGTAACAATTCAGTCCTGCATCATACATATAGTATGAAATACGGTAGTTACCATAGTTAATATACGGTTCAATAGCATCGTTCCACAAGCGAGCCATCAATTGCAAACGGGATCCGTCCATACCGTTGGCGAACGATACATTCACACGAGGACGACCACCGTCAATCCAGCCAGCCTCAGAAGAGTTTTCAAACTTGATGGTGAAAGTTGCCTGGTTGCCCGCATTTACTTTTGGGCGGTTAACCGATTTCTCGATTTTTAATGAACGGGCGACCACATCAACGCAGTTTCGCTGCATGGTTGCTGTTTTGTAGTTTGGATATTCGTTGGTGGTCCAACCCAAACCATTTGAACACGTAATATCTGCAGTGGTGCAATAACGACCGGAAGCATCGTTACCCGCCTTGAGCGAGTACCAAACCTGTCCCATAGTAGGATCAATACCATCTTTTGAATTGAATCCAGGAACGGTACCTATTTTCCAAGTAACAGTGTTTGTCGCTTTGTCGTAAACTCCACCCTTTGACGCCTCAATAAAAATCCAGTCTTCAGGCACATTTTCTACAATAACCACATCTTTAGCATCAACAGAACCATAGTTGCGGTAATCGAGCAAGAATTTAATCTGGTCGCCTGTGTAACAATATGTCACAGAATCTTCAATGGCACGATAAATTTTCATGTTAGCCATCGGCTTCATGGCAGAAGGTGCAGGGTAGTTACCTGTTGAAACCATCATACCCATCTGTCGAGACCAGCCATGCATGTAGTTACTTACAGAACCCAGGTAGCAGTCATCTCCACCTTTGGTGTCCCATTCGATGACGCATTGGCGATACAAAGTTCCCAAAAGATCAAAGTCTTGGGCTGAAACAGCTGCGTAGGTACCCGTACCGTTCTGCCAGTTGATAACCATAAAGTGAGCAGGGTCGGTTGTGGCACCTGTTAATGGATCGTACTGCCATTCTGTGGTCGCCGGACCTGAATATGGAATTTTGGGGTCGCCATAGGTCATACACTCTCCATCGGCCCAGCCAATAGGGTTGTTTAAGAATTTGCTGAGGCGCACAGCAGCGTCGTATTCGTATGTGTTTGAACCTGGAATAGCCTTGTGTGATTTCGGATCCCATGAATTAACCGGATTGCCATGCCACATATAGTTACAGATTGTACGCCATGAGCAACGCCAGTCTTCACCCTGGTTGAAGTTTGTGTATGCGGTTTTCGATCCGTCGTCACTGATTTCACTCCAACCTGCGGTCGGAATAGCCTTTGGACCTTTTGAAATCATATCTCCCATCATCCAGTCGGATGAAGCCTCACCGCGTTTGAACTGTTCAATTTCGAAGTCTGGAATCCCAGCCTCTTTTTGGATTTGCTCAAACAACTCCCAGAATTCGCGGTAATAAGCAGGGGCGTCGTAGTCGATATGTTGTTTGTCGCCACTACCATATTCTGGAACAAGCGGAACGCCTTTCACATCTACCATGTCATTGCCTGGCAATGCGAATATCTTTTCAGAATTGGCGAAAACAGTAGGATTTGCAGTAGCCCACTTCGTTTGCTCATTCCAAGTGTCACCGCCCTTTGGATAGCCATCCAAACCAATCAGACCCGAATTTACACGCATCTTATTGGTTTCGGTTGAAAATCTTGTGCTTAATGCCACCAACCCCCTTATGACATTGATCATTTCCTGCTTATAGGAGATAGGGTTACCACAAGCGTCTTCTACAATGTTGCCATCGGGGTCTTTCATAAATTCTCCCCACTGCTTATAAGCCACATAAAGCGCTAATGCGACATCGACGTCTCCATCGGCTGCCGTATTCGTGCCCGGACCTGTATCACCGATGTTGAAAGGGCCATAGGCATAATCTTCTCCTAATCCTCTACAATCGGTGTATTTCTTAGAACGACCGCGTCGTTTGTCGTGCGTACACATCCAATAGCCATTGAAGGTGACCGCATCGCCCATATAGGCTGCTGCCAACAATCCATAACCATCACCTTCGGTACAGTCGTATGCAGATTTGTATGGAGTCTCAATATATTTGTAACCACCCCAGCTTTCACCGGTATAGGCAAACTCGTTCGCATGGATTTGATAAGCGTCGCGAATGTCTTGCTCCATTTCAGCATGGACCACGCCTTCTGGATTCTTTGTGCCAAGGTTGCTTAGTCTGTGATTGGCGCCATATGTGTAGTCCAAAAACTGCGGAAACGGATAAGCTGGATTTCCCGAGTTAATGTGTACTTGCACAGCATTCGCCCCCTGCGCAAGTGACAACATGCCACACACGCACAGAGACATTTTATGTATATAATGCCTTATTTTCATAACGATTTTTTATTCAAACCCTACTATAAATATAAACTACACAATAATATGTAGTTACTTAAGTTCAAGCAAATATAGTTCTTTTCAAGTTATCAAACAAAAAAAGTGGGATTTTTCTATTTTTTATTGTGTTTTGCGGTGGTAAACAGATAATCTCTTTATCTTTGTAAATTAAAGAGAATGAATTACCCAAAACCGTTTTTTTTGAAAGATGCTGAAGAGAATTTACCGACTTTTAGAACCTGCCGATCAGAAAATGTGCTTCCTGATTGCTGTAAGTGTGTTCTTTTGTTCGGTGCTCAATTTCGCTGGCCTGGCTTCCGTTTTTCCCCTGCTGAAGCGCGTCATTGAAGGCAGTGGCGATACCAAGGGTACTATGTTGCTGATGGCGGCGGTCTTGCTCTTCATAGTCTTGAAAAATCTTGCCATCGTTGGACTGACTCGTCTGCAGACCAATTTTTTGTTGCGACAGTTCAAGCATTTCAGTTTCCAACTGTTTTGCCGGTATTACCACAAAGGCTTACTTTTTATCCGAGACAATGGGGCAGTGAAACTGACCAATGATGTGAACACGCTTTGCCTGATGTTTAGCGTGAATGTGATGCAGAGTGTGCTGATTATCGCCGGTGAGGGATTGCTGGTGTTTCTGGTGCTTGCCGCTCTTTTCTATATGTTGCCATTGGCTGCCGCCTATCTTGTGGTCAGCAGTCTTCCGCTGATTCTTTTCTACGTTTTTGTGGTGAAAAAGAAGGTTCGTGCCTATGGTAAGGCCGATCTGGAGGCACGACGCAATCAGGCCCGCACGGTGGTGGAGACGTTTCGGGGATATGCCGAACTGGAAATCAGCAACGCTTTCTCCAACCAACTCAACCGTTTTGAAAATGGAATCGACACCATCAACGATAGCCGCAAACGTCTGGAATTGATACACGCTGTTCCTTCGTTGTTAAGCGAGGTGGCTGTGGTGCTGGGTATATCGTTGCTCCTGGTTGTTCAAGACGGCAATCAGATGTTGAGTGGCGGTATCTTCGCTTTGGCGGCGTTTCGTCTGATGCCCGCTATCCGCAGTATGCTCAACTGCTGGACCACACTTCAGCAGTCGGCCTATAGTGTGGAGACGCTGGAAAAGGAGATGCACGAAAGCCTTACTGCCGAAAATGAAACTGATCGGTTGGAATTTAAGGAAGAGTTTCGCTTGGAAGATGCCACTTTCGCCTATTCCGAAGATCAGCCGGTCTTCGATCATTTCAATTGCTCCATCCGGAAAGGGGAGTGTGTGGGCATCCAAGGTGCGAGTGGCGCCGGAAAAACCACGTTGTTCAATGTCATGCTCGGTTTTTTCCCTCTGCAAGGTGGCCGGATTGTGATAGACGGAAAGCCGCTTACCCTTTCCAACCGAAAGGCATGGCATCAGATTGTGGGCTATGTGCCGCAGGAGATTTTCATCCTTCAAGCCAGTCTGGCCGACAATGTGGCTCTTGGCAGCCCTCAAGTCGATAGAAAACGCATTCTTGAAGTGCTTGAGCAGGTGCAGTTGAAAGATTTTGTGGATTCTCTCCCCGATGGCATCGATACCTCTTTGGGCGAGGCTGGAGGACGTCTTTCTGGAGGTCAGAAGCAGCGTCTGGGCATCGCGCGGGCGCTTTATAAGAAAGCGGAGGTCTTGTTTTTTGATGAAGCCACTTCTTCACTCGACAATCAGACGGAACTGGAGATCAACAAGACTTTGCATAAACTTTCTGAGGAACAGAAAGAGTTGACTATGGTGATAATCGCACACCGCCAGACGTCGCTTTCTTTCTGCGACAGGATTATTAGTGTTTGATATATAATTATTTAAGATAAATATGAAACTGAAATACGATTTCATCATTCAAGAGGTGGCTGGCAATTTCATGGCTGTTGCCACTGGCGCTGGTGCCCAGTCTTTTAAAGGCATGATCAGATTGAATGGAACAGCCAAGCGTATGTTTGAACTCATCCAGGAAGGGAAAGACGAAGCGCAGATAGTGGAGACCATGAGCCTGGAATATGAAGTGGCGAAGGAAGATCTTGAGACTGCTGTTTCCAATTTCGTCGGAAGCTTGAAGAAGGAAAATCTGATTGAAGCATAGTTTTTAAGGCGATATGTATAGAGGAACTTACCGGATTGCGGAAAAGAATATTGCCATTGAATCGGTTTATGAAATGGTGCAGGAGATGTGTGCTGATTACCAGACTTCTCAGGAGGCGGATTATGTTGTGCATATCGACGAATGTGATATAGACAGGGAAGCGGAAGCCTCCAGGAAAACAAGAAAGGTGGAAGGTCTTCCTCCTTATGAGTTCTGCCGCGATTACTTGGAGACGCTGGCTGTGTATCGGAAAATGGTCACTTGTCTTCTCGACGATGATATTCTTCTTTTCCACGGATCGGTGGTTGCTGTTGACGGTCAGGCGTATCTTTTTACTGCTAAAAGCGGTACGGGAAAGTCCACCCACGTCAGACTGTGGCGTCAGTTTTTTGGCGATCGTGCTGTCATGGTGAACGACGACAAACCTCTTATGAAGGTCGGGAAAGATTCGGTTACCGTTTATGGCACACCATGGGATGGTAAGCATCACTTGAGTTCCAATGTTGCTGTGCCGCTGAAAGCCATTTGTCATCTGACGCGTGGAAGCGAGAACAAAATCGAATCCATCACACCTTTTGAGGCCTGCCAAACGCTGTTGCAACAGACGTTCATGCCAGAGCAACCCGAAAAAAGGATAAAGATGTTGCAGCTGGTCAATATGCTGTCTGAAAATGTGAAACTCTATCGCCTGGCGTGCAATATGGATCCGGATGCCGCTGTGGTGGCTTATAATGGAATGAAAGGGTAAGCATGACTTTTGAAGATGTATTGAACGAGCATGGTGTCCTCATCTACGAGAATGTTGGCGACAGCATGATGCCGCTGATCAAGCAGGGGAGGGATAAAATGGTCATTGTGCGCAGACCGGAGGGACGCCTTAAAAAATACGATGTGCCGCTCTATAGACGGGATAATGGAAAATATGTCCTGCATCGAATCATGGAGGTGCGGGAGAACGACTACGTCATTTGCGGCGACAATCGTTGGTGCTGCGAGGAGGGGATTACCGACCGACATATCATCGGCGTGTTGTCTGCTGTCATCCGAAATGGTAAAACGGTGAATGTGACCGATAAGCAATACCAGCGTTATGTCTTTTTGTGGTGCCGTTTTTTCAAACTGCGTCAAGTCATTTTCTGGTTGCGCGATTTCCCGTTCCGTGCCATTCGTTTCATCAAAAAAAGATTATCATTATGAAGAAGGAAGTCCATTTATTGTTCGCCCTTTTGCGAAACGCGTTGTTCCGTCAGCCTTTTGTGGAAGACGAATGGAAAAATGTGGATTGGAACGAACTTTACCAAATCATAAAATCCCACACACTTCAAACGTTGGTGGCGGAATCGGCCATCATGCTTCCACCCCAATCGCAACCAGATGCAAAGGTGCAGAGCGAACTTTTGCAGTTGCTGGCTTTGAATATGTCGGAGCATTCTCGTTTGGATGCTGATATTGCCAAGGTGTTTGGTTTGTTGACCGACAAAGGTTTTCATCCTATACTCATGAAAGGGCAGGGCAATGCTTCTTTCTACCCCAACCCGTTGTTCCGAAAATGTGGCGATGCCGATATTTTTGTGGGAGAGAAAGATTACAATGCTGTTTGTCAATATCTTGTCAGCGAAGTGGAAGGAACGAAGGCTTCGAAAGAAAACGACAAACATCAGGTGGTGTTCTTTGGCAAGACGGAGTTGGAGATTCATCGTTTTGCAGAGATAGCGTCCCTTCCGCAAAACAATGATGCTTACCAGCGCATGGTGGAGAGGTATTTCTCCAGTCCGGATTTTGTTGTGTTGGCAGGTTCTTCCATTCCAATTCCTCCACACCAGTTCCTGCCGGTATATGTTTTTCATCACCTCTGGCACCACATGAAACATCATGGTGTCGGGTTGCGTCAGTTTTGCGATGTTGCCCTCATTTTGCATCGGTTGGCAGGAAAACTCGATTTGAATCAACTGAAGGAGGATTTGCTGTCGCTCAACATTATGAGCGAATGGCAGTTGGCTGGCAACTTGATTGTCGATTATTTGGGTTTGCCACGCGAGGAGTTTCCTTTCTACAAAAAGGCGGCGCGTTTCCGAGTGAATGCGATGTTGAAGTTGGTGATTGAAGATGGCAATTTTTCCACCAACCGTCATTATAGATACAAAACAAAATACCTGATAATCAAGAAGGCTAGGTCTTTCTTTATTCACTTGCCTCGTCTATGGTGTATGTCGAAGATGCATCCTTGGTGGGGTGCGTGTACTTTTGGCTCCATTTTCAGTCACGCCATAAAAGACTTGGCTGCATCTCACGATAAATAACTTTGCTTTTGAACGGAAATTTACGGACATTAACGTTTACTTTTCTTGAACGTTAATTGACACACAAAAGCGGGCAACCGACCATTCGGTTACCCGCTTTAATAATATGAAGTTGTTAAAGATTGCGCTTTATCAAAATCTATAGATCAAATAAACTTGATGCCCAGAGATTCTGGGTTTTCATCGTCACCATCGCTGGTCGCGATGATGTCAACAACAGTGAAGTTGATGACATCAATGACCGGTTGTTCGAATATTTGCTTCATGAATAAAGATCTTGAGAAATTTATTCTGCATCTCCTGTAGGAATATCGTCTGCAGGACTAGTAGCGATGATATCCTGGATTTCGATTTTGATAACTTCGATAGTTGGAGTTTCGAATTCTTTAATCATAATATAAAG
>JAGHUM010000042.1 GCA_018064855.1 Candidatus Physcocola equi | reverse complement strand
TTGCAGGTTGCAAATTCAAACGGACGCTTGTTGTCAACAGCCCACTGATGTGCGTATGAATTTTCCACGCAATAGATCTTTGCCGTCTTAGGAATGGCATTTAGGCTACCGATGGAAGTGACACTTTGCGGAATCCAGATTTCAGCCAGCTTGGCATTGTTCAAGAATGCACTCTCTCCGATGGATTCCACTCCCTCGCAAATCTTTACGCTCTCCAAACCACCATTGTTGAACGAGTAGTTGCCGATGCTCTTTACGTTTCCTGGAATCTCAATCGTCTTCAGATTAGGGAATTCTCTGAACAGGTTATTCTGGATGGTGGAGACTTCCTTTCCGATAATGACTTTCTCCACGTTGGTGCATTTTGCAAAAGGAGGTGTGCTGTAGGTTGACACATTGTTTGATGCGTTGTAGTAGATGGTCTTTAGCGATCCACATCCTCTGAACGCAGCCGATGCAATTGAATCGACCGACGAAGGAATATAAATGCTGTCGATAAGGGTTCCCTCGAAAGCGCCCGAACCGATCACTTTCAAACCTGGTTGTAGGGTTATGTTCTTCAAACCACTGTAATAAAATGCGTTGAATCCGATACTCTCTACATTGCTTGGAATTGTTATCTGCGAAAGCGACGGCAGTTTTTGGAACAATCTCTGAGGCAAGGCTGTCACATTCTCTCCGATGATGACGCTCTCCAAATTGTCACAATTCAAGAATGGTGCAGCAGCGTCTGAGTATCTCACGGCATTAAGTTTCGAGTCGTATGTCACTTTCTTAAGAGACTTGCATCCTTGAAATGCGTATGTTCCTACATTCTCCACATAGTTGTGAATCGCCACCTCTTCCAACGCCGGATGTCCCTTGAATGCATTCGAACCGATGCTTCTTAGGGAAAGTGGCAGATAGACAGACGTTGACGTCGAGTCAACAAAAGGAATACTTGTTGACACGATCACTGTCCCTTCTGGGAAATACAACTGCGATCCAATCTGCGTAGGCACATGGTAGGTCTCGGCTTTGATGGCAGCTTTCTGCTCGTCTGTTAGGCGATACGGCTCCCAGTTTGCCAACTCTTCGCCCTCAAGCGGATAAATGACTCTGAATTTACGGTACGGATCTTCGTAGTCGATCATTCCATTCGTGATTCTATCCCAAGGATAGATCCAACCGTTATATACACCAAGTTCCCAACCATAGTTGGAATGTACTTGTAGGCGACCGTCTTTTATTCTGGCTCCGTCTATTATCCAACCATGATTCGATGACGTTGTAAGATGTTTAGCCTTCATCATCATAGGGATCTTTCGTCGCATGTGATCGATGATAAACTCCTCAAGCCACTCTTTCGTGCGCTCTGTCACACTGCTCTTGCCAAGATATTCATATTGTTCGATGCGGATAGGGGAGTGCTCTTCCATTCCGCCTTCGAATGAAGGATAGTAGGTGTACTTTGCATCCAAATATCCGTTGTTGGCTGTCACTGTCTGATACCAAAGATATTTATCTGCTTCCAACATAGAAGAATCTGGAATTTCTGTTCCTGTGAACACTTCAGGAATAGCCTCCATATTTACAGGATCTTCGTCGAAATCTGCAAAATAGACGTCTTTGGATGTGTTGTAGCACTTTGATCCATAGAAGTTTATTCCCAAGTAGTGGCGCATCATGGCATCGGAAAGGTTTCCGCACAACACGCGTTCATTTTCTGGCGAATATTGGCATTTGCCTCCACGTTGCGTCCAAGCAGTCTCCATAAAGAAGTCTTGGATCATCTCTGTCACGCCGATAGGAAGGCCCTCTTCTGTATATTGATAGTCACGATTGTTCTCTATCGCCCAAAGATTGGCAGCAGAGCCCTCCGGAGCGATGATGATGGTGTTGGTATGGAAAGCGTCGGCTTCGATTGTGGTCACACTCTCTGGGATGACCACTCGTCTTAGGTTCATACAATTTCTGAATGCCGACTCCTTAATCGTCTCCACTCCCTCTGGAATGACAAGTGTGCCTTTCAAATAGCAGCACTTACGGAAAGCGTACGATCCGATAGTTTTCAATGTCGGTGGGAATTCAATGGCATTGATGTCATATCTTTCATAATAGGCTCTATTCTTGATTTCGGTTGTGCCGTCCTCAAATGTTAGAACGCCATTCTCTACAGTTTGTGCTGTCGATCCTAATGTTGTGCCTAATACCAATAATGATAGAAACAGCTTTTTCATTCTTTCACGAGTTTTGAAGTTATACCATTAATATCCAATACATAGATTCCTTTTGCAAGCGATGTCACGTTGACGTATGTATCTCCGTCTATTTTCTTCTGCATCACCAATAATCCATTGACGTCATAAAGTTTGGCAATGCCGTTGTTCACGCCGTGGATTGTAAATCCGTTGGATGTCGGATTGGGTGCGACGATAATATTAACGGCTGTCGCATTATCAATCTGAGAGTCATCTTTGCAGAAGCATTTGCCATATTCGTACGAAAGTTTGTTGGCAATTGCATAGGATTCTGCGTAACTGCCCTCTTCACAGATGATATTGATTCCTTTAGGGAATACTCCTGTGCCGATCGAATCGATTGATGCTGGCAAGCAAATTGATGTGAGGGCAGTTCCCGAAAACGCATAATTCCCAATTGTTTTCACTCCATCCAATATGCATACGTCAGTCAAAGGTGACGAAGCAAACGCATAATGTCCAATTGTTTTCACATTTCCAGGAATGACAATCTTTTTAAGACTTGGTAGGTCACGGAAGGCTCTGTTTGGAATCAACGTGACTTTATCTCCGATAATGATATCCGACAAAAGTGAATCGCCTCTGAATGTTGTTATGCTGTTGCCCGAACCCATATAATTGCAATTGATGGCATTGAAATAAACGGTTTTCAAATTTGAACAATCCGCAAACGACAGATCTACCAATCTCTCTATGCTTTCAGAAATTGTGATCTCAGTCAAATTCTCACATCCCTTGAATGCCGTTGATCCTACGCTACGCATAGTAGAAGGGAGATAAATGGATGTCAAATCCTTGTTTCCCAAAAATTCTTTCTGCAACACGAAGGTTGTTCCCTCAGGAATGTGAAGATGACCATCCTTTATAAATGGTTTGTTGGCTGTGTCGGCTTTTATGTTCGCTACCTGCTCGTCGGTGAGACGGAACGGTTTCCATGCGGCAAGTTCTTCGCCTTCCAACAACTCATACTCCACAATCTTTCTGAATGTCAGATCATCAAACTCAAGCATCGGTTTGCGGAAATCAAACCAACCGTCGTCGTCGCCAGTGAATCCGAAATTACAGTGAACTTGGAATTCACCATTCTTGATTCTGGCTCCATCCAACACAAAAGCGTGAGAGTTTCCGTCGGAAGCACGTCTTGCATAGTGCCAAAGCGGTTTGCCTGCTTTCAGATTAGCCACGATCTTATCCTCGATATCTTTAGGAGACAAGTCATTACCATTGTTGCCTTCGCTGTAGTCGCCTACAAAATTGGTTGTGAACTGGCGTACTTTTATTGGAGCGTGCTCCTCCATACGAGGAAGCCAATCGGGATATTTCTGACGCTGTTCGCTATGGATCCAGTCTAATTCATACACCATTCCCTGATTGAAGAGATGCAAGTCGGCATCACGCATCTTCTCATCGCTGTATGTTGACATGAAACAAAGAGGGATTTTGCTATAGTCTGGATGATTCTTGTCGAAGTCGGCATAGAAAATGGTGTCTGGAGTGGCATAGCATCGAGAACCTTCATACACGATTCCCAACTGGTATAGAATAATGCAATGAGCCATGTTGCCACACACCACATATTTCTTCTGATGAGAGAACTGATTTCGTCCGCCTCGCTGATTCCATGCGACAGGGACAAAATAGTCAACGATCATCTCGCTGACACCGACAGGCAAACCTTCCTCGGTGAACTGATAGTCGTAGCCGTTAGCCACAGCCCATTTATGCGCGTATGAGTTTTCCTCCACCACCAAAGTGGCGTTATGGCAGAAAGCCTTTGCTCCGATGGAGTCAACCGAAGATGGCACAATCACCTTACGAAGATTGACGCTGCAGTCGAACGCCTTGGAATGAATCGCCTTTACATTGTTTGGAATCTCCACACGGTTAAGATACATACAGTACATGAACGACTCTGCTCTGATTGTATCCAGAGTGGACGGGAATTTCACATCTTTAATATCCGCATTCACAAATGCACGAGCCGGCATTCTGGTTGTTCCTTCTGGGATAATCAACACGCTATCTTTAATCGTGTATTCAATAGAGTAAGCATAATTGTTTTTATAAGCCCAATCTTGAGCGAACGACCCTGTAGGAGCATCAATGAATGTTGACGACGGGATTGCTTTGTCTCCGATAGATTTAATTGTGTTCGGTAACGAAATTGTTTGAAGCCCAGTGCCGTAGAAAGCCATATATCCAATAGTGGTTGTGCCTTCTCCTATTTTTGCGCTCTTAAGATTCTTACATGCGTTGAAAGCCGACCACTGAATCTCCGTAACTGTTCCAGGGATTTCAACCTCAGTCAATTCGGTGCATCCGCAAAAAGCCAGATTGCCGATCTTGGTCAATGAAGATGGGAATAAGATGGAAGTGATTTCTGTATTGCCGTAAAACTCTCTTGGTTCAAGGGCGGTTGTTCCCTCATCAATAATCAAAACACCATTGTCGATTGTATGTGCCGACACCATTGCCGAACAAAAAAATGACAATATAATTACTGCCTTTTTGGGGGAAAATAAATTTTTCATAAATTTTTATAAACTGTTTTTTATTTAATTCAGCTTCTGATTTGAGAAGCTATAAAACTCTCAAAAAATATTTAAAATGGTGATTATCAATTTTATGAGTAGATAAAATCGTAACTTTAAAAGTGCGGTAAATAAAGAAGAGAATGGTTATCCAACAAATCTCATTGATAATCAGTGGCAAGGTATAAAAAAAATTTTTAGATTATTGCTGTCCGGTAAAAGTTTTTTTTGAGTAGAAAAATTTAGGCTGAATTCGGGTTCCGAATTCAGCCTAAATTTTTCTATAGAAGTTAACGTTTACCGGACAGCAATAATAAATAATAACCAATTGACGCTGTCCACCCAACGAGACATTTGTCGAGAATTAGGTTTGGTTATTGAGAATAAGACAAAATCAACAGTTGTAAATTACGACCGAGAAATCCGGGCGGATGTCAACGCAGAAGGTCCCGAAGCCCATCAGTTGGACAGTTCCTCAAGAGATATTTTCAATTTTTTTGAAAAAATGTCATAGACCAATAAAAAAGGGTATATCAAAATGTTGCATTTTGATACACCCTCTTCTCATGAAGAATTATTTGCTATTTGATTGATACAATCCGCTTAGATGCACTTCTCGATATTCCAGACGAATGCTCGCAAACCCAATTGCGGACGATTCTCATCGATTTCCTTTAAGTCTTCGAGCAGATTATCCACTTTTTCGTCTTCAACTATGGCGATGATGCCAGAGTTCATTGAAGGCCAGGCATGACTGCCGAAATGAGGTTCGCCGCCGTTGGTGCCTTGACCCATAAGGTGTTCCCAATAGCTGTAGCCATGGCAATCGTTGTCTTCAAGCACGTCGGTGATTTTCTCGTAATGTGCTTCGTCGAAAGTTATGAATACTGATTTCATTGTTTCGTTCTTTAAGAGTTTGATTCTGGAAGAGAATTGTTTGCTTTGCGTTTTGCTTTTCTTGCTCTTCTGCGTTCTCCGGTGTTGGCAAATACACAGTACATTACTGGCACGAATACCAGGGTGAGGATGGTTGATACTGTAAGACCACCGATAACGGCTGTACCCATTGGACGCCACATTTCCGCACCTTCACCTGTGCCGATGGCCATTGGAATCATACCGAGGATGGTGGTGAGGGTGGTCATGATTACCGGACGGAGACGGCTCTTACCACCATTTACTACTGCATCGATGATTTTCATGCCACGCTCACGGTTCAAGTTGATGTAGTCGATGAGCACGATACCGTTCTTCACCACAATACCGATCAACATGATCGCACCGATGAGCGACATCACATTGAGGGTTTCGCCAGAGATGAGCAATGCGAATATCACACCAGAGACGGCGAAGGTCAATGTCATCATATTGATGAATGGATAGGTCAAACTTTCAAATTCACCAGCCATCACCACGAATACCAAAATCATGATCAAGATAGCGAGTACACCGAGGTCGCGGAATGAATCTTGCTGGTCTTCAAAGTCTCCGGAGATATCTACCGAGATACCGGCAGGAATTGCCATTTTGTCGATCTTCTTCTGTGCTTCTGTCACCAGTTTACCCATATCGCCTCCACCGGCTACGATGGCTGATACGGTGTTGATACGTTCACGGTCTTTACGCTCAATCGTTGGAGGGTTTTGACCTTCTACGACCTTACCCAAGTCTTTCACGCGGATACCTTTACCCATGGCGTTGTAAATGGTGATGTTTTCAATGTCTTCCAATGTGCGGCGGTATTCCGGAGCATACATCACACGGATGTTGTATTCGTCACCGTCTTCACGGAAGTAAGAGGCGATCTGACCGTTGATGCGGGTACGCAATGCTGAAGCGGCAGTGCTGAGGTTCAGACCGTTCAATGCCAATTTCTCACGATCAAATTCTACGTGGTATTCTGGCTGGTATTCACTTCGGCTGATACGAGCCTCACCGCATCCAGGAATCTTAAGCAATGAGTCGCGGAGCTCGCGTGCAATAGCATCGGTCTTGTCGAAGTCGTGTCCTAAGATTTCAAAGTCAACTTTGGCCTGACCACCCATGCCACCGCCACCACCGAGGGCAACGTTCACTTTCTTGAACTGAGTGTACTTATAAAGTTCGTTACGCATAGAGTCGCAGACGGTAACCAAGCCGAGGGCTTTGTGACCAGGAACCTTTGATTCCACACTGTCTTGGCGGACACCAATGCTGTAGAGCGAGATGTTGAATTCGATGATGTGCGAACCGTTGTCTTGCAATGTGGCAAAAAGGTTGTCGGTGCTGGCCTGACCTACACGGAAGTTGCAGACGCGGATTTCAGGGAACTCTTCAGTCCAACGCTTCTGCAGTTTCTTTGCCAATGCGCGGGAAATGTCAGTACCCGTTCCGTTTGGTAATTCAAGGCTGACTTTAATACGCGAGTTGTCTTGTGTTGGGAAAAAGTCTGATCCTAGGAATTTTCCAAGGAAAAGTGAACCGACAAACATGCCTACGCAACCCAGCACGATGACTTTCTTGTTATGAACTGCAAAGTCAAGGATTTTTGCATATCCGTTGTCAAGAGCATCGAGGGCTTTGTTGATTGGCTTAAACACCATCTTGTAGAATTTGCTTTCATCCTCTTCTTTCGAGTCTTTTAGCAAATTACCGCAAAGCATTGGTGTGATAGAGAGCGCGCAGATGGTAGATACAATCATGATGATGGATACCATCCAACCCAACTCGCGGAAGAACACACCGGTCATACCTGTTACCATGGTCAATGGCAGGAATACGGCCAACATGGTGAGGGTAGAGGCTACAACGGAAAGGGCCACCTCGTTGGTTCCGTGGACGGCTGCTTGCTTTGGCTCTGATCCTCGTTCTATATGTTTCATCACGTTTTCCAGCACCACAATCGCGTCGTCAACCACCATACCGACTGCGATTGAGAGGGCAGACATGGAAATGATGTTGAGTGACGAACCGGTTGCGTAGAGGTAGATGAACGAACCTACCAACGAAAGCGGAATGGTGAGCAAGACAATGACGGTCGCTCTCCACTTGCCGAGGAAGAAGAATACGACGAGAGATACGAAAATCAGGGCGTCGCGGATGGTGTCGGCCAAACTGTTCACCGTGTTGGTGATGTTGTCTGATGTGTTGACAATGATGCCCAATTTCACGTCGCTTGGAAGGGTCTTTTGGAATTTAGGAAGAGATTCCATCACCTTCTTAGATATGGCTACGGAGTTGGCTCCGCTTTGTTTCTGAACGATGATCATACCGCCGACAACACCATTGTTGTAAGCCTCCTGAACGCGTTCTTCAACTGAGTCGTCGATACGCGCAACGTCTTTCAAATAGATGATAGATCCATTTCGCGAACCTACTACAAGGTTGGCCAATTCTCTTGGATCTTTGTATTCACCTTCCACACGGAGGGCGTAGGTTTGAGAACCAAGGTCAAAAGTACCACCAGGAATGTTACGGTTGTCAGCGCCGATGAGTTGGGCGATCCCTTCAAGGGTGAGACCGTAAGATTCGATTTTTGCTGGCTCTACATAAACGTGTACCTCACGTTTTGGTGCACCGGCGATACTTACAGTACCCACACCATCAATACGGGCCATAGGGTTGGCCACCTGTTCATCCAAAATCTTGTAGAGGGCCGGCATGCTTGGACCTGCCTGCACACTCAACATCAAGATTGGAATCATGTCGGTACTGAACTTAAACAAGATTGGGGTGTTACATTCGTCTGGCAGCGAATTGGACACCATGTCGAGTTTGTCGCGCACATCGTTGGTCAATGCATCGATGTCGTAGCCGAATTCAAATTCCAACGTAACGATAGAGACGTTTTCTTTTGATTTTGAGGTTACGTGCTTCAAGTGCTCCACTGAGTTCAATGTGTTTTCGAGCGGACGTGTGACGTTTTGCTCGATATCGCTGGCACTGGCACCGCTATAGGTGGTAATCACCATGATGGTGTTCGTGTCGATGTCCGGATACAGGTCGATAGGCAACCTGAAAAGGGAGAAGATACCCAGAATCGCAACTGCAATAAAGCAGAGGGATGTCATAATCGGGCGCTTCACCGAACTTTCATATATGCTCATGTTTTATTCTTATAAGTCTGGTTAATGATGATTGTTACTGTTTCTCAACGACTTCAACTTCCATGCCATCGTTAAGTTTAGCCATGCCACCAACTACGATGAGTTCGTTTTCTTTTACGCCGCTGATGATTTCATATTTGTCGTCGATGCGGCGGCCTGTTTCAACTTTTGCATAGCGAACTCTGCCGTTTTCATAAACGTAAACATAGTGGTCGCCGCTGCCAAGCTGTTTCTGAACTGCCAAGTCTGGCACCAACACGCGTTTTGCGGTGCCGAGGTTGAATGTTGCGCGAGCGAACATACCTGGACGGATTTTGCTGTTGGCGTTTGGAATGGTGATTTCTACAGAGAATGAACGGGTCGATTCATCGATTGTTGGGTAAATGATTGAAACGTTGCCTTGGAATTTCTCACCTGCGTAAGTGTCGATGGTAATATCCACTTTGTTGCCTTTCTTGATCTTGGTGAAGTTGCCTTCGCTCACATTCACTAAAATCTTCACAGGGTTGATTTGGTTGATGGTGACGATTGGTCTTGCACCGTTGTAAAGATCGCCGCTGTCGTAGTTGCGGGCTGTGATCACGCCGCTGATTGGAGCAATAAGGTTGACGTTTTCCTGAAGGTTGCGGAAGTTCTCTTTCAACACGTCGAGTTGCATCTTCGCCTGGTCAACCTGCTGCTGGCTTGCACCGCCGGCTTTGTTAAGGGAAAGTACACGGTTGTAATCAACTTCTGCGTTGGCAAGTTGTGTTTTGATGTTGATTAGGCTTGTTTCATCCATTTTAGCCAATACCTGACCTTTGCTGACAAAATTGCCAACTTCGGTGAAGATTTTGACAATACGACCTGGAGTCTGTGGAGCAATGTCGTTTTTAGCATAGGCTTTCACAGTTGCAGTAACCTCGTCGATCTGCGCAACGTTTTTTACGATGGCTGTGTCAACTGAAATGAGCACAGTCTCTTTTTCAGGAGCGGCAGTGGCTTCTTTTTTGTCCTCAACTTTCTTTTCTCCTTCTTTTTCTTTTGTTGTGCATGCGCTCATACCAACGAGTGTGGCAAGTAGTGCACTTGTGAAAAGCGTTTTTTTCATTTTCATATAGTATTTTCTTTTATTTTCTGTAGTTGTTTGTATTACTGGATGAATTGGTTGTATGCGTTTCCAAGCATCTTATCTACCTGGTCTTTAGCAACGATATAATCGTAAATGGCCTGGAGGTATCTTAGTCGTGCACTTGTGAGCGCATTTTGTGAAGATGTGAGTTCAAGTGTGGTGCCCGCGCCGACTTCATATCTCTTTTGGGAGATTTCAAGTCCTTTTTGTGCGGATGCCACATTTGCTTTGGTGCTGTTGATGGTTTCGATGGCCACGCCCAAATTGTTGATGCTGCTCTGCAAGCCGAGTTTAAGCTGACGTTTGGTATCTTCACGGGTGAATTTCATCTCGTTGTACTGCACTTCTGCTTCTTTCTGCTTGTAGTAGCGTCCCAATCCTTTGAAGAGTGGAAAACTGAGCGAAACGCCCACTGTGCTATACGGTTTCATGTCGCTGGTGACATCGCCCAAATCCTCACTCATGCCGATCCAGTTATACATGGCAGACAATGAGAGGGTTGGATACCATTGTGCTTTTGTGACTTCCAACTGACGTTTGAGCAAGCGGGTGGCGGCATCGATCTGTCGCATGGCTGGGTTGTCGTTCAAAGTGGTGTCGAGGTCGCTAAGCTGGATGTCGTTGAACATATTAGCTTCATAGTCTGCAAGAGAACCATCAACAGTGATAGGGTAGTTGTCTGGAACACCCATCAAAATCTTAAGCTGTTGTGTGGCAAGGTCAATGCCGCGTTTGGCTGCGATCATGCTTGGCTCAATGCTTTTCACTTGCACGCTGGCTTGAATGGTGTCGTATTCGCTGGTGAGTCCCGTCTCAAAGCGTTTGCGGGTGATGCGGAGGTTCTCCTTTGCCACATCCCAGCTGCTGAGAAGCACTTTATAGCTATCTTTTGCGTTGAGCAGTGCGTAGTAGGCTTCTGTAATGGTTGAAACCATGTTGATTTTTGTCTCACGGGCTTCCTCACGCTTTTGAAGAATGGTTTCTTCTGTCAATTTGATGGATTTCCAAAGGGGCACGTTGATAAGCGGCATGCCGGCGTTGAAACCGAAAGAGACGTTGTTGCTTGACCCCATCTCTATGGTTTGTCCCATCATGCTGATGGTTTGTTTCTTAATGGTGTGAGATAGACTTCCATCGAAACTGACTGAAGGATATAAGTTGGCTAATGTCTGTTTCTTCACATAATTGGTACGAAGCACTTCCATGCTATCTACCACAACGGTTGGGTTCTGGTCGAGTGCTACGCGGATGGCCTGGTCGAGGGTGAGGTGGATGGTGTCCCCTTCTCCACGAGTCAGACGTTCTTGTGCCATGACTCCGTTGGCCGAAAGAAGGGATGCAGCGAATAATGCTGTGCTGAAAATTTGTTTTTTATTCATTGTTGTACTAATCTTCTATTGATGTTTTTTTATATAGTGTGTTGTGCTTAATACTAAATATCATTGCATAAAGTTAAAAGTGATTCTCTTTTCCAGTTTGTCGCAAATCTCAAGACCTTTGTTTGTGCAGATGCCCCGAAGCAGGATGCTGATAAACATTGTGACAATGTTGTTGATGTTGAGTTTTGGGTTTGTTTCGATACAATCTTTCACCAAATTCCTTATTCCGTTGCAAAAAGCAATGCTTACGACTTCCGCATTGACAGATTCTCTGTAGTATCCCTCTCTGATACCTCTTTGAATCGCCATCTCAAGTTTGATTCTCTTCTCTTCGCTTTTCTTGTTATGGTAGTCCTCTGGAAATTTGATGTTCTTTAGATCTTCCCAAAACTGTAGTGAAATGTTTTTCAGACTGTTTTGAATGAGCAAAGTATGGTACATCATTATTTCCACCACGTTGTTGTAATTTGCCTCAATTTGTTTTTCCTCATTTTCAAATTGTTTCTGCAAATGACGCAAACATTCAAGAACCAATTCATTTTTGTCCTTGAAGTTTTCGTAAATTGTGCGTTTGGAGATGCTCATTCTTTCTGCGATTTCATCCATTGTAATACGTTTGATACCATTAATGCAGAACAGATTTTGTGCTTCAATGATGATTCTTTCTTTGGTGTCTTCGCTCATTTTCTTTGTCTTTTTTAGATTCGTACTGAAAAAACTATTTTCGTTTTTATAGTTTTTGCATTTCCGTTTGCAAAATTAGCGAAAACTTTGAAAACTGAAAAGATTTTTTAAGTTTTTTATTCCTTTCTGCTTAAATAAAACATTGTTTATATTAAAGGCGACTTATTGAATATAATTTGTTACTTTCTGGAGTGAAATTGTATCAGATTCTAATATGAAAAGAACGTAAAACATGACATAAAAAACTATTCTAAAACATCAATTTTTGTCGGAAATAGGAAATTTAAGATTTTTTAACTTTTGCATATTTAATTCATAAAAAATCTATTCTGTAATGAATATGTGGCTAGAAAAAACTAAATATCAAAAATTAATTGCTAAATTTGCGGAAATTGTAAGGTGGGTATTCTGCGGTGCATATCGCGAAATGGCCACAATACGAAGTATATTACGTAAAACAGTTTATGATTAAAAAAATCTTAGTTGCCAACCGTGGTGAAATTGCGGTTCGTGTGATGCGCTCTTGTAAAGAGATGGGAATCAGCACTGTGGCTGTGTTTTCTGAAGCAGACCGAACTTCGCGTCACGTTTCTTATGCCGATGAGGCATGCTGTATCGGTGGCCCTGTCTCTAAGGACAGTTATCTTAATATAGACAACATTATAGCTGCTGCAAAACGCTTCGGCGCCGATGCTATCCATCCGGGATATGGATTCTTGTCGGAAAATGCAGATTTCGTGGAACGATGCGACAAGGAAGGTATCATCTTCATCGGCGCTCCTCTTAAAGCTATGGTTGACATGGGCGACAAAATCAACGCCCGCACCACTATGATTGCTGCTGGCGTTCCTGTGGTTCCTGGAACTGCCGAAAACCTTGAAAATGTTGAACAGGCTAAGAAACAGGCCCTTGAAATCGGTCTCCCTGTTTTGTTTAAGGCTTCAGCAGGTGGTGGTGGTAGAGGTATCCGTCTTGCTCGCACTATTGAGGAAGTGGAAGAAGCCTATACTGCTGCAAAGGAAGAGGCTAAATCTAGCTTCGCAAGTGAACTTGTTTACATAGAAAAATTCATCGAAAACCCTCACCATATCGAATTCCAGATCATGGGCGACAAGTTTGGCAATGTGATTCACCTTTGTGAACGCGAATGCTCTGTACAACGTCGCCACCAGAAAGTGATCGAGGAAAGCCCATCTCCATTGATGACCGATGAACTTCGCAAAGCAATGGGTGAAGTGGCTGTTCGTGCAGGTAAAGCGGTTAATTATGTTGGCGCCGGAACTATTGAATTCATGGTGGACAACGACCGCAATTTCTACTTCTTGGAAATGAATACCCGCTTGCAGGTTGAACACCCAATCACTGAGGAAGTGCTTGGTCTCGACTTGGTTAAGCTGCAAATTAAGGTCGCAGACGGTCAGCCTCTTGGTTTGACTCAGGATGATATCATGCAGCGCGGTCATGCAATCGAATGTCGTATCTGTGCCGAAGATGCTGAAAAGAATTTCACCCCAGCTCCTGGTGTGATCAAACAGCTCACCGAACCTCTCGGTATCGGAACTCGTGTGGACAGTTACGTGTTTGAAGGGTATGAAATTCCTATTTACTACGATTCTATGATTGGCAAGCTCATCGTTTGGGCTACCAACCGTCAATATGCCATCGAGCGCATGCGTCGTGTGCTCTATGAATATAAGATTACTGGCGTGAAGACCAATATCAGCTACCTCCGTAAAATTATGGATGTGGCCGACTTCGTGGAGGGTCATTACGATACCGGATTCCTTGAAAAGAATGCTGAACTGCTTTCTGCCGACAAAACTTACGAGGCTTCTAAGTCCGAAGCGGAAGACATTGCGATTTTGGCTTCTTACATGGATTACATTGTCAATCTCGACGAAAACAACACTCGCACGTCTGGCGATAACCGCCCAATCAGCCGCTGGCGTGAATTCGGTAAACGAGCAATGATCCGTATCTAATCTTTCACGCTTTTATCATTATATAGAAATCACTTACAATACCATTTATGGAAGTACAAATAGGTAACCGTTTGGCTAATGTGGAACTCATTAGCAAAGAAGGGAACAAGGTTGTTATTAAAATCGATGAGAAGGTTTACGATATCGATTTTGTAATGGCTGAAAATGGTGTCTGTTCCATCCTGACGGGCGACGGTAAGTCGTACAACGCTGAGCTGAAAAGATCAGACGACGGCCGCTCTTACTTGGTCAACACTCATTTTAATACCTATCCGGTGGAAATCATCGATTCTCAAGCCAAATACCTTCGCAACCGCAAAAAAGGCGAAAGCGGCGAATTGCAAGATCACATTGCTTCTCCAATGCCTGGTAAGGTGGTTAAGATTCTGGTCAACGAAGGCGACAGGGTTAAAGCCGGAACCAGCGTGATTGTAGTGGAAGCCATGAAGATGCAAAGCGACTACAAGGTTACTGCCGACTGCATCATCAAGTCGATACTTGTCAGCGAAAACGAAGTTATCGATGGCAATCAGACGCTTATCCAGCTTGCTCCGGATCCTGATGCTAAGGCTGAATAAGAAGGTCATAAGTTGAAGATATTTTGCGGAAGCGCAATCACATATTCCCCATTATTATTGTATGGAAAGCAAACAGCAAAAAGTTGAGGAATTCCTCGAAAAAGATAGATTAGCTAGTCTTGGCGGTGGCCAGGCTAGAATCGACAAACAGCACGAATCTGGAAAGATGACAGCGCGCGAGCGCATCAACACTTTGCTCGATCCTAACACTTTTGTTGAAATCGACAAGTTCATCGTTCATAATTGTTCTAACTTCGGTATGGATACCAAGCGTTTCGACGGTGATGGTATCGTATCTGGTTATGGTAAGATCGACGGCCGTTTGGTATTTGTTTACGCTTATGATTTCACCATCTGTGGTGGTTCTCTTAGTCGTACCAATGCGAACAAAATCGTAAAGGTGCAGAAAATGGCGCTCAAGATGGGCGCTCCTATCATTGCTATCAATGACTCGGGTGGCGCACGTATTCAGGAAGGTATCTCAAGCCTTGCTGGTTATGGCGACATTTTCTATCAGAATACAATATCTTCTGGTGTCATTCCGCAGATCTCTGTCATCATGGGACCTTGCGCAGGTGGCGCTTGTTACTCTCCTGCTCTTACCGACTACATCTTCATGGTGAAGGAAAAGAGCCACATGTTCGTTACTGGTCCAGACGTTGTGAAGACTGTCACAAATGAGGTTGTGGACAAGGAAGGCCTTGGTGGCGCTTCTGTTCACGCCGCAAAGAGTGGTGTCGCTCATTTCGTTGGCGAAACAGAGGAAGACACCCTCATGATGGTACGCGAACTCCTTAGTTTCTTGCCTTCAAATAACATTGAAGACGCTCCATTCATCCCTACTCAAGACAATCCTACCCGCAACAACGAAAAGCTTGACGAACTCATTCCTGAAGAGCCAAGCAAACCATACGACATGAAACAGCTTATCGAAGAAATCGTCGATGACCGCAATTTCTTTGAAGTTCACGCTGCTTTCGCACAAAACATCATCGTTGGTTTTGCACGTCTCGATGGCAGAACAGTAGGTATCGTTGCCGACCAACCTGCTTATCAGGCAGGCGTGCTCGACATCGACGCAAGTGACAAGGCCGCTCGTTTCATTCGTTTCTGCGACTGCTTCAATATTCCTATCATCACTCTTGAAGACGTGCCTGGCTTCCTCCCTGGTTGCACACAGGAACACAATGGTATCATCCGTCATGGCGCCAAGATTGTTTACGCTTATGTTGAAGCTTCGGTTCCTAAGATTACCGTTATCACCCGTAAGGCTTACGGAGGTGCTTACATCGTAATGAGTTCTAAACATACCGGTGCAGACATCAACTTCGCTTATCCAAGTGCGGAAATCGCTGTGATGGGTGCTGAAGGTGCTGTAAACATTCTCTATCGTAACTTGACTGACGACGAAAAGAAGAAGACCGTTGCTGAATACGAAAAGACCTTCTCTAATCCTTATCGCGCTGCTGAATTGGGTTATGTTGATGAAATCATCATGCCTTCTCAAACTCGTATGAAGTTGATTCAGGCTCTCGATATGGCTCAAAACAAGGTGAGAAGCACTCCTGCTAAGAAGCACGGAAATATTCCTTTGTAATTCTTTATTACAATATATGTTATATTAAGGGCTGATCGGGAGTTGTCCCGGTCAGCCTTTTTTGACTTTTGCATGAATGGGCTTTCGCTTTTTTTTGCTAACTTTGATTATTATTTGGAAAGATAAACATTCTTATCATCATGGATAAAAAGAAATCATTTGAAACACTTTGCGTGCAGGAAGGTTGGAAACCCAAAAGTGGTGAACCTCGCTCGCTCCCAATCTATCAGTCAACCACATTCAAATACGATACAACCGAACAAATGGCTGATTTGTTCGACCTTAAATCTTCTGGCTATTTCTACTCTCGATTGCAGAACCCAAGCAACGACGTAGTGGCTGAGAAGATTGCCAAACTCGAAGGTGGTGTGGCTGGTATGCTGACTTCTTCTGGTCAGGCTGCCAACTTCTATGCTATTTTCAACATTTGTGAAGCTGGCGATCATTTTATTTCCGCAGCGTCTATCTATGGTGGTACGTTCAACCTCTTTGGTGTTACGATGAAGAAACTCGGCATCGAAGTTACATTTGTGGACCAGGAAGCCTCTGTTGAGGAACTTCAAAAAGCATTCCGCCCAAATACCAAGGCTGTTTTCGCCGAAACCATCACTAATCCAACCCTTTCGGTGCTCGATATTGAGAAGTTCGCAAAATTGGCTCACAGCAATGGTGTGCCTCTTATTATCGACAATACATTCCCAACACCTTACAACTGCCGTCCTTTTGAGTTTGGTTGCGATATCGTAACCCATTCCACCACGAAGTATATCGATGGTCATGCTTCTACCGTTGGTGGCTGTATTGTGGATAGTGGTAATTTTGATTGGGATAAGTATGCTGACAAGTTCCCTGGTTTGACTCAACCAGACCCTTCATATCATGGATTGGCCTATACCAAGGCTTTTGGCAAAGGTGCGTATATTACCAAGGCTACAGTGCAGTTGATGCGCGATTTCGGCGCCATTCAGGCTCCACAGCACGCTTTCTTGCTCAACCTTGGTCTTGAAACACTTCATCTCCGCATGGAGCGCCACTGCGAAAATGCTTTGAAGGTGGCAAAATACCTCAAGAAACACCCTAAGGTGGATTGGGTGAATTATCCAGGATTGGAAGACAGCCCATATCATGCGTTGGCTCAGAAGCAGTTCCGCAATGGTCAGTCTTGTGGTGTTGTTACCTTCGGTCTAAAAGGGGATAGAGAAAAAGCCATTCGTTTCATGGATAATCTGGAGTTGGCTGCAATCGTTACCCATGTGGCGGATGCCCGCACTTGTGTGCTTCATCCTGCCAGCCATACTCACCGTCAGCTTTCTGATGAGCAGTTGCGTGCCGCAGGTGTGGATCCTACTCTCATCCGTTTCTCTGTGGGTATTGAGAATGCCGACGATATCATTGCCGATATCGAGCAGGCTTTGGAAAAAGCGTAAGATATGTCAAATAATAATTAAAGGACTATCCCGTTTTTCGGGGTAGTCCTTTTTTTATAGCTGCGCTTTTCTGCTGCAAGTCATGCACACGCACCAGCGGAAGGAACGGTGGCTGATGAACTAAGTAGTTGCTGACAGATATGTTATTTCACCACGCCTTCCGGATATTGCATGGTGATGCAGTGCAGCGATCCGTGTTGTTTTATGAGCGCGAAGCAGTTGATGCCAACAATCTCCCTGTCTGGGAATGCTTTGGCTAATTGCGCTTTTGCGAGTTCGTCTTTTGCAGTTCCGTATGTAGGCATCAGCACCGCACCGTTCATGATGAGGAAGTTGGCATAGGTGGCGGGCAGTCGTTCTCCGTCTGCTTCTGCGTAGTCTGCCATTGGTAGTGCTATCAGACGATATGGGTTGCCCGATTTGTCGCGTAGGGCTTTAAGTTCATCTTCCATCGCTTTTAAGGCGTTGTAGTGCTCGTCTTTTGTGTCTTCACAACAGACGTAGGCAATGGTTCGCTCATCGCAAAGTCGTGCAAGTGTGTCAACGTGGCTGTCGGTGTCATCGCCAGCAAGATAGCCGTGCTGAAGCCAAAGGAAATGGTCAAATCCGAAGGCTTTTGCCAGATATTGCTCAATTTCAGTTTTGCTCATCCATTCGTTACGGTTCAGCGAGAGCAGGCATTCTTCAGTTGTCAGAAGTGTCCCTTTCCCGTCGCTCTCAATACTGCCGCCTTCCAGCACAAATTGGTTGTGGTCGATGAGTCGGACATTATCAGCAAATGCTCCTTTTTCATGCAGTTTCTTGGTGATGTAGTTGTCTTTGTTTGCAGCGAATTTCATGCCCCAACCATTGAAGCGGAAGTCTAAAATGCTGTACCGATGTTGTTCGTCTTCAACGGTAATGCCTCCATGGTCGCGCGCCCAGGTGTCGTTGTTGTCGGTTTCGTGGATGCTGATGTTTTTGAGGCAGGTGTCATCAAGTTTTGCAAGTTGTTGCTCCACCTCTTCCTTGTCTTTGCAGGCAATGATGAGTCGTTCGCGTTTGCTGATTTCGCGTGCGACATTAAGGTAGCAGGCTTGCACCTCTTCCAACATATATCCCCAATCGGTGTCGGCGTGTGGCCAAGTGAGTTGTATAGCGCTTTGTGGCTCCCATTCGGCAGGCAGTCTTCTTTTCATTTGTTTGGGTGTTTTCTTGTGATAAATCTGTTTCCCTCTCGGAGGTTTCCCCCTTTGAATAAAAAAGAGATGGAGTGTAGTCACTCCATCTCTTGTCATTTATTGTGAATTTGCATTAGTCAATATATTCGAAACCTGTGTAAGGAACGAGAACCTTAGGTATGCGGATACCCTTTTCACACTGACCGTTTTCAAGGATCGCTGCTACGATACGAGGCAATGCAAGAGCCGAGCCGTTGAGTGTGTGGCAAAGCTGGGTCTTCTTGTCTGCGTTTGTTCTGTAGCGACATTTCAAGCGGTTTGCCTGGTAGGTTTCGAAGTTGGAAACAGAGCTGACTTCCAACCAACGCTTCTGGGCTGCGCTGAATACTTCGAAGTCGTATGTAATAGCCGAAGTGAAGCTCATGTCGCCACCACATAGGCGAAGGATGTGCCAAGGCAATTCCAAACGGTCAACGAGGCTCTGAACGTAGTCGAGCATTTCATTGAGCGATTCGTAGCTGTGTTCAGGTGTGTCGATACGTACGATTTCCACCTTGTTGAACTGGTGCAAACGGTTGAGACCGCGAACGTCTTTACCATAAGAGCCGGCTTCGCGACGGAAACATGCTGAATAAGCGCAGTTCTTGATAGGAAGATCGTTTTCGTTCAAGATGACGTCACGGTAGATGTTGGTGACAGGAACCTCTGCAGTAGGGATGAGGTAGAGGTTGTCTAAGTTGCAGTGATACATCTGCCCTTCTTTGTCTGGAAGCTGACCTGTACCATAGCCAGAAGCTTCGTTTACAACGTAAGGAGGCTCAACTTCAAGATATCCGGCTTCACGGGCACTGTCGAGGAAGAAATTGATAAGGGCGCGCTGTAAACGTGCGCCTTTCCCTTTATATACAGGGAAACCTGCGCCTGTGAGTTTCACACCCAGGTCAAAGTCGATGATGTCGTATTTCTTTGCGAGGTCCCAGTGTGGGAGAGCGTCTTCGCTCAAGTTTGGCATCACGCCACCGTCTTTTACCACGATGTTGTCTTCTGCGCCTGTGCCTTCTGGAACGTCGTTGTTAGGAAGGTTTGGAATGGTGAGCAGGCGGTTGGTGATTTCCTGGTCGCACTGTGCGAATACCTCTTCCAATTTCTTGCTGGTTTCCTTAAGTTCGGCAGTTTTGGCTTTTGCTGCTTCAGCTTCTTCCTTTTTGCCTTCCTTCATCAACTGGCCAATCTGCTTGGCGAGTTGGTTGCTTTCTGCTTTTGTGTTGTCAAGATCAGCTTGGGTGGCGCGGCGCTTCTTGTCCAAGTCTATGATTTCTGCGATAATCTGCTTTCCATCGAAATGTTTCTTGGCCAGACGGCGGATCACGTCGTCGGTCTGTTCTGTAATAACCTTAAGCGTTAACATATGTTTGTGTTGGTTTTAGAAGTTGTTTAAATTTTTGTTGGAGATTTTTATATGTGTATTTTTCAGGATGTTTTGAAGAGAATCTGAAAGGAGCAATGGAAGCCCATTGTGACTGAAGATTCACTCAAAACAGACGAAAAAGACCTATAAAAATCCCAAAAGAAGCAGTTCGCAAAAAATTAAACAGCTTCTTAATTTCGTGTTTGTTGTTTTATTCTACAAATTTAGTCAATAATGCGATATTTTGGCTTCCTATTTCACTTTTTGTAAATGCTTTGACCAACTTTTTTGCTTGTAGAAATGCGTTATTGATATTTTTTTGCAAATATAATGTTTTTTTATCGGCTCAACCCAAAAATTATGTGTAAGTTTGTGTAACGAAAAATTATACCTTTAA
>JAGHUM010000041.1 GCA_018064855.1 Candidatus Physcocola equi | reverse complement strand
CGTATTTATTCCGATTTCAAGGTGAAGTCGCCACCAAGTTGTTCTCCAAAGAAGATGAGAACGATGGCTGAATTTATTTTGGTGATGTCGCTGCTGGTGTTGCATCTCCAACTGTAAGATCCTCTGTTGATGGTGTAGGTGTCAACATAACCAATTTTTCTGCCATTCTTGTCGTAGCAGTTTCCTTTGGAATCCATGTAACCCATGTAATCGGACTGACTTCTGTTACCGCTTGTCCCTTTGTAAACTTTCAGTTCAGGAGTGATGTAGGCAGAGAATGCGCCATTGTATTCGATGTAGTCTTTGTCTTCACTGCCATACGAACGGCGGCTGAAGTTGACCAACTGTTTGCTTCTTTTGCCTGTGACATATTGATCGAAAACCAATCCGTTCAATTCTTTGAATCCGACTCCATAGTAAATGCGCGATCCACTTGCCGACATCACATTGTAGTCGTCCTTAAAATCCTGACCGTACTGATTCTTTCTGTAGCGTTTGATATTTACCATGCTGTAATCGGCTAGGTTAGAATAGAACATTTTCTTCCTTCTCTCAATGTCCTGAGCTTCTTTTTGCGCATTTTCAGCCTCAGCTTTTGCTTTGGCTTCTTCGTTCGCTTTTTTCTGTTGAGCCAGTTGGGCTTGGATCTCCAGCATGTCTTGTGCGTCTGGCACTCCACCGGTCAGGTTGTGGAGGAAGCGTATGTCGCGAGGGTCGGCGCCTTTCGGTACGGTTACAGGTTTGTAGGATGCTGGCAGTTGGTCGTACATTGCTTTCACCTTGTTGTAGGTGGCGTTTACAGTAGCGAGGTTGGCGTTTACATCATAGTTGTAAACAATCATTCCTTTCATTACGGCAATGGCGGCATCCACATACAAAGCCTTTTCTTTTTCGGAAGATGTCTTGCTGGCTTTGTCCATCAGTTCATCAATGTTGGCAACAAAGTTGTTCTGCTCCAAAGTGTGGCACAACACATAGAAGTAAGTGTTGATTTTTGCTTTGGTCAGTTTCCAGTCTTGCGCGTTTTTCCCGCTCAGCTTTTCGCCCATTTCCGTCAGCTGAATCATGCATTCTTCAGACATCAGGTATTCGATGTCATTTTTCTGAATAGCTTCGAGGGCTTTCTCTTTCAGAGGCTCGTATTTTTTGTTGTTTTTGCTGTTTTTCGCAGCTTTTACACCTTGGCTTAGAGCACTGATACCGTACCCTAATTGCGCTTGTGCACTTTGCATCATTGCGCTGGATAGCATCACGCATACACCCAATTTTGCAAATAGATTCGTGGTTTTTCTCATTTTTATATGTGGTTATTTCTATATAGTCTAACGCAAATAACTGTTGATAGATGATGCAAAATTATGAAAAATAAATGATTTTATGTTTGCATGCCATCGAAAAAAAACGAGCGTATGGAATGTGTCCATGCGCTCGAACTTATCACACCAGTACTAGTCTCCTTTTATTAAACCTTTAGTGAAATATCTGTCACATTCTTATTACACTTGTGAGAGTTACTTTGATATTTTACCAGTCTTGCTAATATAATGTTTTTTATTACCGATGTATCTGATGTACTCATAATCGACCTCTTCGGTATTTTCCACAACTTTATCAAACTGTGGTTCAATAACTCTATGACCATCAAAGTGATCAAAACCCAGCTTGTTGTTCTATATACAGGTTGGCATTTTGCCAACGAAATTAATACGATTTATTCATGAAGTCCCAGATTTTTATACCCATAGAATATCTGGGAAATAGGTTCCTTCATAGTAAACTTTGTGTTTCTCGATGAATTCCTCCCGAAAAAGATCGCCTACTTCGTGCCCCCAACTGCCGTGCTTGTATTTGTTGCGTAGTCTGGTAAGTTCTTGTTCCGTTATTTCTGTCAGAGTATAGTAGTCATCATTTCGGTTCGGACATCCATGAAGGGCGAAGCATATCTTCTTTCCTTCATTTTCGGCCGTTCCATAGCCAAAACGTATCTGGTTGGACAATAATTCGTAACTGACTTTAATTGGATGTTTGCGACTATAGTCGTCGCTTGTCAGAATTTTCCAATAGAATTCTGGCAGATGAATGTTTTCCACTGGTATGGATGACCAAAAGAATGGAGCCAGTTCTTTTGCAGAGTACTTGGTGGGGTAGCCATAGACCACCAAAAATTTGGTGCTGGGATTGTTTTCCGCAAAGGTGATAAAGCGTTTAATACTCTCGCTCAATACGTCCAAATCTTCAGTTGATCTTATGGTGTATTGCTGGTCGTTTAGTCCGTCTGGAACATCGTAGTCAAATACCACATGGCACTCATCCTCTGTTTTGTCTGCTCCTCGTTTAGGGGCTATCCGTTTACTGTAATCAAGAATCGCCATATTTATTCTTTAATCAATTTTAGTCTTTGGTTGTTGTCTGTGCTGCGGACTTCTACGAAATATACGCCCTTAGAAAGATTCCCAACCTCAAGAGTGATTTCTTCACCCTGTACGTCCTGTTCCATGACCAGACATCCATTTGAAGCACGAATTTTCACATGTTCTATGAGAAAATCGCTTGAAATGGTCAGTTTGTCGGATGTAGGGTTAGGGTATAGTCTGACATTTTCTACTGTGGTTTCAATCACGTCAACACCATTACTGCATTCTTTTGAACTGTTTTTCTCGCCAGGAGTGGCTGTCAGTTCATTATTGCAGTGCTTGAATACCACCCATTCTTCACCATTGTCGTTCATATATCCCCACGAGTCATTTGTGGCATGGTACATATAGTCTGCTTTTGAAATGATGTTTCCTTTGCTGTCGCTAAGGTAGATGGTTTTAGGCTTGTCTATATCCATCTTGAAGTTCAAGTAGCGAGCACCGTCAAGAGCATTCCCCTTCGCCCAAAAAACAAGGTGTTCTCCTGGCTTGATGATAGTGTTGTCCGTACCGTAAGGAATAGTGGAAAGATTGAGACGGTCGGCATTGTTGGAAATGGACAAACCTGCCAAGTCTATTTCTTTCTCGCCAAAATTGTAAAGTTCAATCCAGTCTGGGAAAGTGTTGTAGTCGTCTGGATTGTTGGAGAGTTCGTTGCTGCTGGCGCAGAGCTCGTTGATGACAACAGTCGGCGTTTCGTATGGTGTGGTAGAGAAGATGGCTTTGATAGTTCCTGATTTGTTCAGTTGACCTTTCAACACGCCAGCCATGCAGGCCGATACATACTCAGTTTTTTCTGTTGCGTTGAATAAACTGTCTTCTGAAAACTCCCAATGGTCGAAAGTATATCCTTCCGGCGCGTAAACTTTAATATCGGTGTTGAATCCAGAAAGATATTTGCCATTAAACTCGCTGACTTTTTCCCCGTTGATAGTGAAGACCACGTCATCCACGTCTGCTGTAAGTACAAAATCGATTATGTCTTTTGCGGAAGCGCAATTCTTCAGGTGAGTGGGAATGTTTTTTATACGTCCGTTGGCGAATGTGCGCATTGAATTTGCTGCAGAAATAGCCGAACTTTGATAGTGTGCGCAATATTCCGGATCAACCAAGGCTGTGATGCTGTCGAAGACAGCGTTGACGCGTTCGCTGCTCAAATCATTGGCTAGTCTGATGAAATATTTAGTGACAAACTTTCTCTTGAATTCTGGATTCTTGTAAAGATTTTTGAAGATGACTGTCATCCAAGATTGTTTGTTTGCCCAACTTGTAGCTCCATATCCGCGGCACCAGTCAATCATGTTTTTTGTGTTTGTGCCCAAATAGGTGTAACCAGGTAAACCCAAACCGAAGTCGGTGTCGAAGAGAATCCAACGGAAACGGCCATTATTTTTCTTTTCTCTCCAAATCTTGGTGTTGTTGCCTGGCCAGTCGGTGTTGACGATGAACTGTTGGAAAATCTGGTAGTCGATATATTCGTCCATGTCCATGCGTTTGCAGGCTTCGCTGAAGTAGGTGGCAGAGGTTTGGTCTTCTGTGCTGAGGAAGGTGACCAATTCGTCGTAGGCAACTTTGTCGCCTTTGGATGCCCTGATGCCTAATTGGTCTGAGATGGTGATGAGGTCTATTTCATCGTCTTTCAAGCCGTAGTTGGCTGTCACATAGTCAGCGTTGGTACGTTCATTCAGAGCCATTAGACCATTGTACTTGCCATTGATATAGTAGGCAACCGGCTGATAGGCCTGATAGTCTATATTCATGCCGATGGCTAAAGTTTGCATCAGACCGTCTCTGAATCGGACACTGTTGTAGGCTGTGCCGCCATTTCTTATATGAACTGTCTGATGTGTGACTTTAGGTTTTGCTTGGAAGAAGTGGTATGCAAGTTCGTCTGCCCCGGTTTTCTTCGAGGCTTTGAGAGAGAGCGATTTCACCGCTTCTTTTCTCGAGCATCCGCCTTCCACTGCTGCTTCCACTTCTTGCGAAAGCACCTGTTTGCCATCGACGAAGTATTCAAAGTTGACCGGACGTTTCCAGTCTCGGTTGTAGTTGGCTCTTTTGCTGACGCAGTCTTTCTCTCCTCCGATTCCGTTTGTTCCTGCTACGCAAATACCGAGTTCTCCGCCATAGAAATAGTTGCTGTCAACTGTGAGCGATACAATAGGCACACCAAATCCGCCGCAGGCTGCGTGCGCTTCATCTTCAAAAATGTAAGAGTGGGTGATGATAGGGCTTGGCAGTTTGTCTGCAGAATAGGCTATGGCCCTCACGCAGGTGTTTCCTTCAATATATATTGGCTTGGTGTATATTGCGCTTTGAGTGCCTGGCTCGGTTCCGTCTGTTGTGTAATAGATTTTAGTGTCTGCACCTGCGTTCAGAGTAAGGATGAAAGCGCTGTTTTTGATGCCTCCTGTCTCGCTGAATACGGGTTTTTCGGCTCTTGTTAGCGTGGTGTACGAAGCCGAGTTGGCGGCAAAAGGTGTTGGAAGCATATATCCTGTCCCGTTGGCAGAACGTCCGAAAGCAATATGAGCGGTTTGCTTTCCATAGATGATGGAATCGATCACCGTATTTCCCTGTTTCAGCACGAGACTTCCTCCATCCGTATCAATTTTGAAAGGTATATGGCCTTCTGTTGTCGATTCGTCAGCCCAAAGAATGTTGAAATTAGTGTTGCTTACGGGAAAATCACCTTCAATGTCGTAACTCCATTTCAAAGCACCACTTTTCTTGTAGTTGCAAATGGTGTATCCTTTCAGGTTGGTTTGTGCGGATTGGGTACTTGAAAACTCAATGTAGCCCGAGAAATCATAATCATCTGTTGTGATGATTGTGGAAATGTTGCAAGGCATGATTTCATTGAAAAACGCTCCCGCTTTTGCTGTGAACGGAAGAAGAATGAGTGCGCTTGCCAATAAACCTTTCAGGTTTTTCTTTTGTGTGTAAAGCATTATAGTTTGTTGTATTATATTCACGATAATCTTTCTGGTTTAGACGCTTACTTTGCCGCTGATATGTGGCCAAGGTTCATATCCTTCCAATGAAAAATCTTCATACTTAAAGTCGAAGATGTTTTTCACGTCTGGATTGATTTTCATTGTAGGCAACTGCTTTGGCGCTCTTTCAAGTTGTGTGCGTACCTGTTCCAAGTGGTTGGTGTAGATGTGTGTGTCGCCTGTGGTGTGGACAAATTCTCCAGGTTTCAATCCGCAAACTTGTGCGACCATCATCAACAACAGTGCGTAGGAGGCAATGTTGAAAGGTACGCCGAGGAATACGTCGGCACTGCGCTGATAGAGTTGGAGACTGAGTTTCCCGTCTGCCACATAAAATTGGAAAAGCAAATGGCAAGGAGGCAGATTCATGTTGTTGATGTCCGCCACATTCCATGCGCTCACCAATAGGCGGCGAGAGTTAGGGTTGTTTTTTATCTGATCGATAACTTCGCTTATTTGGTCAATATGTCCGCCATTGTAATCGGGCCACGAACGCCACTGGTAACCATAAATGTGTCCGAGGTCTCCGTCTGGGTCCGCCCATTCGTTCCAAATGCGTACGCCGTTATCCTGGAGGTACTTGACGTTGGTGTCGCCTTTCAAAAACCAAAGCAACTCGTAAATGATGGATTTGAGGTGAAGTTTCTTGGTTGTGAGGAGCGGGAAGCCGTCTTCAAGGTTGAAGCGCATCTGATGGCCAAATACGCTGATGGTGCCTGTGCCTGTGCGGTCGCCTTTTTCCACTCCTTCGTTGAGTATGCGTTGTACCAGGTCGAGATATTGTTTCATTTCTGTTTATTGCTTTTTATGTTGGTGAATTGGTGGAAGTCACCTTTTGTTATTCAATCCAGTCTCCGTTGTCTTTGATGAGTTGCACGAGTTTATCGACTGCTTCTTCCGCAGGAATCATCTTTTCCACGCAGGTCTGCCCTTTGTAGAGGTTGACACGTCCTACTCCTGAGCCTACATATCCATAGTCAGCATCAGCCATTTCTCCAGGTCCGTTGACGATACAGCCCATAATGCCGATTTTCAGGTTCTTCAAATGAGAAGTCTTTGCTTTTATCTGGGCAATGGTGCTTTGCATGTCATAGAGTGTGCGTCCGCAGCTTGGGCAGGAGATGTATTCGGTCTTGCTCATTCTGCAGCGTGATGCTTGGAGGATGCTGAAAGCTGTGGTGTTGACGTCTTTGCTTTCAAGGTTTGGATTGCTCAACCAAATGCCATCGGCAATTCCGTCTATGAAAAACGAACCAAGGTCGGCGGCTGCTTTAATCTGGAAATCGCCGAGTTGCTTGTCTTCGTAGCCTAATTTGAGGATGACCGGATTGTCTTTTCCATTGCTGAGCAATGTGTGAATGAAAGCGCGCAACTCGCCAACAGGGTTGGTGTGGTCCGATTTTGCGATAAGCACGTTGTCACTCTTGATCTTTGGCAGGGCAGCATTCAACTCTGCCAATGTGAGTTCTATGAATTTTTTGTCGGATGCAATGTCTGCAGCGGTGTAGTCGGGTTGCAGATCGCCGCCAAGTTGGTCGGCGATGACAACAGGAACATTGTTTCCACCGATGTTGCCTATTGCAGTTGTTTTCCTGCGGGAATAAGCGAAAGGATTGACCTTTCCGCTGTCTTTCCCTTCGATTGTTGCGTGGCCAGAGCGGCTGGCTATGTAGTTGGCAAGTTTTTGTGCCACTGGAATCTCACATTCTGGGGCTTCGCTGAGGGAAACTCGGATGGTGTCGCCGATGCCGTCGCACAGCAGGGCGCCAATTCCTACCGCGCTCTTGATGCGGCCGTCTTCTCCATCGCCGGCTTCGGTAACGCCAATGTGTAGCGGAAAGTCCATGCCTTCCTTTTCCATGGTGGCTGCGAGCAGGCGGACGGTCTCTACCATGATGACGGTGTTGGATGCCTTGATGGAAATCACGATGTTGTTGAATTGCTCATCGCGGCAAATGCGGAGAAACTCCATGCACGATTCCACCATGCCTTGTTGGGTGTCGCCATATCTGCTGAGAATTCTGTCGCTGAGCGATCCGTGGTTTACACCAATGCGGATGGCCGTATTGTGCTCCTTACAGATTTGAAGGAACGGAACCAGTTTCTCGCGGATTTTCTGAATCTCCTGCTGGTATTCCTCATCCGTATATGTAAAGCGTTTCTGCGTGTGAACGCTGTCAACGTAGTTGCCTGGGTTGATGCGTACTTTCTCCACATGAAGAGCGGCTTCGTCGGCGGCTTTGGGGTTGAAGTGGATGTCGGCCACCAGAGGCTGTTTGAAACCACGTTTGGTCAGTTCTTCCCTGATTGCTTCCAGGTTTTTGGCTTCGCGTACGCCCTGTGCGGTAAAACGGACCAACTCGCCACCTACTTCTATGATGCGGATGCATTGCTCCACACTGGCTTCTGTGTCGTTGGTGTTGGTGTTGGCCATGCTTTGGATGCGGATAGGGTAGTCGCTGCCCATCTCTAAGTCGCCTATGGTTACGCTGTGCGCTTTTCTTCGTTTGTAGTTGAAAAGGGCATCATCGCCTCTTCCTGGTATATAGCTTGTCATTTTTTTTATTATCGGTTTTATTTGTTAAGCACGTTTTTGTCTGTTTCAATTCGTCCTACCGAATTGATGTCGCGTATTTTTGAAATGTTCATGCAAAGGTTGTTCACATCTTCCACATCGCGAATATAGACGGTGATCTGGGCGGTGAACAGGCCGTCGCCGGTGTCAACTACCAAACGTGCGATATTGATTTTTAACTGTTGGGAGATTACGCTGATGATTTCGGCAAGAATGCCCACACGGTCCATGCCTTTGACTTCTATGGTGGCTGGGAAAGAGAGCACGCGGTGTGTTTCCCATGCTGCTGTCACAATGCGGTTGCCGTAGCTTGATTTCAAGCGCATGGCAACGCCGCAGGAGCGCTTGTGAACAACGTAAACTCCGTTTTCTTCCATGAAGCCGAGAATATCGTCGCCGGGGATTGGGCAGCAACATTCCGCTATGCGGTATTTCAAGCCATTGCCATTTTCGTTGGTGTTGTTTTCGGTGACTTTAAGTGTGTTTTTGCTGGCTTTTTTTGCATTCTTTTGGCCTTTCTGAGCCTCGTTGTCGGATCCAGGGAGCGACAGTTTGCCGAATGTGAGGTTCCAAATCTTCACCCATCGGCTGCTCTTTTTGTCTTTGAACATGGTTTGCCCCAGTTCAAGCAAATCGATACTGCCTTTGCCGATTTTATACATCATCTCCTCTTTGTTGGGCTGACCATAGTGTTCGATGATGCGGTTGACGGTGTCGGCGTCTTCTTCCACGTTTATTTTCTGAAGATAGTCGTGCAGTTTCTTTTCTCCGAGCAGTTTGAGTCGGGTGTATTCTTTGCGGAAAAGTTGTTTGATGCAGGCTCTGCCCTTGGCTGTCTTGACGTTGTCGATCCATTCTGGGCTTGGCTGCTGTCTTTTGGATGTGAGGATTTCCACTTGGTCCCCACTCTGGAGCTCATAGTTCAGCGCGACCAGTTTGTGATTGATTTTTGCGCCGATACACTGCATGCCAAGTTCGGTGTGGAGAGAAAAGGCAAAGTCGAGCACAGTGGCGCCTTTCGGCATGGTTTTGATTTCCCCTTTCGGTGTGTAAACGAAAATTTCAGATGAAAAAAGGTTCATCTTGAAATTGTCGATGAAGTCGATGGCGTCGGAGTCTGGATTCTTTAGTTGCTCTTTAATGGTTTGCAGCCATTTCTCAAGTTCGGAATCGTCATTTTCTCCGGTCTTGTATTTCCAATGCGCGGCAAAACCCTTCTCTGCGATGTCGTCCATTCTTCGGCTGCGTATCTGCACCTCCACCCACTTCCCGTCTGGGCCCATTACGGTGACGTGCAGGGCTTCATATCCATTGGCTTTAGGTGTGCTCACCCAGTCGCGGATGCGCTCAGGGTGTGGCTTGTAGAGGTCGGTGACGGCGGAGTAGATAGACCAACAGATGGCCTTCTCGTCGGCGCCTTCCACTGGGTCGAATACGATTCGTATAGCAAGAATGTCGTATATCTCTTCAAATGGGATGCCCTTGTTTTGCATCTTTCGCCAAATGGAGTAGATGGATTTCACGCGTGACTGAATCTCCGCTTTCAGTCCCATTTTCTCAAGTTTTACGCGGATGGGACTTTCCACGTCATTGAAAAGTTTGTCGCGTTCCTTTTGTGTGGCCTCCACTTTTTTGGTCAGGTCGTCATATTTGTCGGGATGCTCATATTTGAAACTGAGGTCTTCCAACTCTGTTTTTATGGCATACAGGCCAAGTCGGTTGGCAAGTGGGGCATAGATGTACTGTGTTTCTCCGGCAATCTTCAGTTGTTTGGCTGGTGGCATGGAGCCAAGGGTGCGCATGTTGTGCAGTCGGTCGGCCATCTTGATCAGCACCACGCGGATGTCTTCACTCATCGTGAGCAGCAGTTTTCGGAAATTTTCTGCTTGTGCCGATGCCTGTGTTCCGAATACGCCTCCCGAAATTTTGGTCAGACCGTCAACGATAAGGGCGATGCGAGGGTTGAACATGTTTTTGATGTCTTCTACACTCGTGTCCGTGTCTTCCACAACGTCGTGCAGCAGTGCCGAACAAATCGAGGTGGAGCCCAGGCCGAGTTCTTCGGCCACTATTTTTGCTACCGCGATTGGGTGCATGATATAGGGCTCGCCTGAACGACGACGAACCCCCGAATGGGCTTGCTTGGCATATTTGAATGCCTTGTCGATTATCTCAATATGTTTACGATGGTTAGAGTTGAGGTAAAGTTCGCGCAGTTCCGCATATTTAGCCTCTATCTCAGCATCTTCCTCGTTGGTTGTCTGCACCGTGGCTGTGTTCGTTGCCATAATTGTTTTGATTTATGGGTTCTTTGAAATGAAAGACAATAGCGCATTGCGCAGGGGTGTCTTTGCCCAATTGGCTGGAAGAAATCGCATCTTCCTATATTGATACAAATATAAGTAAAAAGTGATAATTTATTTCGTTTTAGACTGATATTTCTTCGTTTTTTAAGGAGCAACCGTGAATTATGGATTTGTTCTGAAGTGAAATTACCACAAAAACACCGACTGAAATGCCACAAAAACACCGATTGAAACACCACAAAAACACCGACTGAAATGCCACAAAAAACACCGAATCGCTTGGGTTTTGTTTTAAATCGGAAGAGAAGGCTTCAAAGAACGCCAAAAAGACTGAAGATAAATTGAAGAAATTGAGATGATAGACTGAAGCTTAGTGGGTGTTTTATCTCTCCTGCATCCCATACATTTTGAACCGTTGAATCTTGAAGAATAATCGTAATGATATAAAAGACGTGTTCAATTGTGGCAATATGATAATGTTTATTTGAAAAAATGAAAATAAAGTTGTAATTTTGCCGGTGCTTAATGGTAAAGTGCGTTTTTGCGTTGTTGCATAGTGTAAATACGCTCATTACCATCGAAATTTAAAAAACTTATTGATTTCTTTCCAAAATGGGATTACTTCAAGATAAACTCGCAAAGTACACAGAGCCGCAGCGTGTGAAGGAATTGGGATTGTATCCTTATTTCCGTGCTATCGAAACTGCGCAAGATAGCGAAGTCGTGATGGATGGCAAAAAGGTATTGATGTTTGGTTCCAACAGTTATATGGGACTTACCAATGACCCTCGCATCAAACAGGCGGCTATCGAAGCTACTCAAAAGTATGGTACAGGTTGCGCTGGATCTCGATTCCTCAATGGTACGCTTGACATTCACGTTGAACTTGAAAAACAACTTGCTGAATATGTAGGCAAGGAATCTGCAATTTGTGTGTCTGCAGGTTTTAATGTCAACTCTGGTGTCATTCCTAAACTTGTTGGTCCTCACGATTTCATCGTTTATGACGAACTCGCTCATGCTTCCATCTTCACAGGTATCCAGAATGCACTTTGCAAAAAGTTGAAGTTTAAGCACAACGATATGGACGAACTGGAGAAGAAACTCCAGAAATGTGATCGTGAAAGCGTTAAGCTCATCGTTGTTGATGGCGTTTACAGCATGGAGGGTGACGTTGCAAAACTTCCTGAAATCGTTGATTTGGCTAAGAAATATGATGCTGCTGTTTATGTTGATGAGGCTCACGGTATCGGTGTGTTCGGCAAACAGGGACGTGGTGTCTGCGATCATTTTGGTTTGACGAAGGAAGTTGATCTCATCATGGGTACTTTCTCTAAGTCGCTTGCTTCTATCGGCGGTTTCTGCGCCGGTGACGCTACTGTGATGAACTGGCTCCGCCACTCAACTTATACTTATATCTTCAGCGCAAGTATGACTCCTGCCGCTGCGGCTGCAGCCCTCAAGGCTCTTGAAATCATCAAAAACGAGCCTGAACGTCAGGAACATCTTTGGGAAATCACCAAATATGCTATTGAAGGTTTCCGTAACTTGGGCTTTGAAATCGGTCATACTGAGACTCCTATCATTCCGCTCTTCGTTCGCGACAATGATAAGACCTTCCTCTTCACAAAGATGGCGTTCGACCGCGGTGTGTTCATCAATCCTGTGGTTAGCCCTGCAGTTCCACCTGAGGATACTTTGGTGCGTTTCTCTCTTATGGCAACCAATACCAAGCAGCAGATCGATACTGCTCTTGAAGTGCTTGGCGGTTGTGCGAAAGAGTTGGGCATCATCAAATAAGAATTTGTTATGTAATAAAGGAAGAGGGTCCGTTTTCGACCCTCTTTTTTTATGAATTGTTATTTCAAACCTCTATATATTCACCGGTTTTAAAACGTGTTTGTGGCTATTGGTATAGTATTTTTTACACAAACCTTTTCCTTAAAAAACGATTTTATGTCAAAAGAAGTAATATGCGTTGTGCTATGTGTGATTAGTGTTCTTCTAAGCATGTTTTCAATTTCTATTTCCAGCAGTTTCTCACCAGCATTTAAGATCAAAAATTTTTTGATTTTGATTGTGTTGTTGATAACGTTGGCCTCACAGTTGGCTGCTGTATATCTTACAGCGTCAAAATCACCACTTTTGGCCGCGCTGATGATAATGGTATTCAATTACTATTGGTATATGTTCGCTCCTTTCCATCCGAATAGCGATCCTGCCGGTAATGGGATGGCTCGTGCTTTTCATAATCTTTTTGCATTTGTGTTTGCTTTTTTCGGTGGATTGTTTTTCTATCTCATAGTTAAATATGTAGTGCCAGGAGGATTGGCAGTTAGTTTGGTTGTGGCAGCCATAATCGGCTTGTTCAATATTCTATCCAATATGCGTTCGTACTTGTCGGGTGATTCTTTTGCCCAGGAAGCCAGATGGAACAAGATGGAGACTGAAGATTATAGGAAGACTCTGTTCAGAAGCAGCATGGTTGAAAGCGACGACTCGTGGGATGCAAAACATCTCGGCGCAGAGCCAAAGGAACTTGAGCATTGGGATGTGTATGGTACGAAACAAATTGCTGTCAAAACGGAGGGTGATTATCCATGTTTGCTGATTGAGGGACACTTTATTTTCCCTTCTCGAAGGGTTGATATGACTTTCCCTTTATATTTATACCGTGTATTCAAAGACAATGGTGATGCGAACGACAAAACGTCGTTTATTCCTAACTATGTTTTTATGGTTTGGTATGATTGTATTGAACGGAAAACATATCAGGTATGTTCTGAACTTCCAGACAGCCTTAAGCACAATTTTGACGATGTTGATGCTTTTTGGCTGGATGATGTTGAATTCCGCATTTTGCCGAAAGGTAAACTGCTTATGTTCCACAACAGAACAAATCAGATACACGACATTATGATTGACTTCCCTTTGCAAGGGAAAGAAACGAGCGGATACGACGAGGTGGTAAAACTCTATTATGGCGTTAAAAGTTTGGATGAAATCGTAGATTCGAAAGCTTGTGCTAAGAAGGAGACGCTTAATGGTGATATGATGGACAATTACTTGAAACGCTTTAACTATTCCATTTCAGTCGATTCTGAAACAGAAGGTGTGGAGATTCAAAAGACTATTTGCAATTTTTTCAATGGAGAGAAGTTTTTATCTTCGATTCAGTGGAACCAAACCAAGTCGCTTGCTCGTCTCAAGGATGTGTTTGTCAGATTTAAAGATGATCGGAAGGATTACTCTTGTTTTATTTATTTTGAAGAAAATGAAATACTGGAGACTTTTGAAGATGCATTCTCGGCAGACAGTTCCCAACGTGGGGTGTTTGTTGTCAAGGTTGGTGCGAAGCGAGATGATTTTGAATTCTCGTTGAAGGTAAATGATAAGAGTTATTCTTTGAAAAAGACAGAATTCCGTCTCTATGAAAATGATATGTCCGACGAGGGATCGCTTCTTTTCAAAAACTATTCGGGCAATCACAAGAACAAGTTGAGTTTCCAGTCAATTTTGAAATCATTTTCTGGCGTTGTAAAAGAGAAGAAGACTCAAGAAAAGGAGAGAAACAGTATTTTTGATCATGCAAATTGTTGCTTTTCGGCTTCCCGCTCAAACCCTGTTTTGATTGAAGACTGCAATGTGTATGCCCAGTCGTCTGTATTGGATTATAATTGTGTGTACGTTAATTGTGGTGTTGGAGAAGGTAAAGCAAACTATCATGATGCAGAATTATCCAATTTGCCGTTGCTGTTGACAGCACGTTGGGAGGCTGTGGCTGAACAGAAACAGTATTTTGTGTCGGCAATTCTGCCTTCCCAACAGATTCTGGATATTGTTCAAAACACTCCAGATTATCAGGATATATATTGGAAAATAGATTTTTGTTTTTTGCCTGGTGGCGTTGTAAAAGCATACTTGAAAAGTTCGGATAGGTCCAAATCGATTTTGCTGGATTGGCAAGCAAATGGCTCTGAAGTGAATGACCTTGACGGATATGTCCGTGCTGTGAAGACTGAAATGAAAAACAATAAATTGATGCAACAACGATACGATGCAGAATCTGATTATGACGATGAGATTGGAGATGGCGTCGTGGAAGAAGATGCGTATGTTGGAAGAGGGAAAAGTCAACAGGTTGCCCCTAAAACAACGATTCCTGTTTATGAGAATTACGATTATAGTGTATGCGTTACTTTTGAAGAGAAAGATGCTATTGCTAATTCCATCAAATTCTATTTCGTGGATGGGTTGATTGAAGAATTGAAACAGATAGAACCAGCGAAAAGAAAGATGCTGAAGGTGTATTCTTTGCGCTTGAAATGGACTAGCAAAGATGAACAATACACGGGATTCTTTTTCTTCGATTCGCAGCAGATGGATAAAGTGTTCAACGAGGTTTATGGCAACGCCGTTGAAAGGAAAGCCGTTTTGGATATATATGTGGGAAAGGATAATGATGATTTCAGGTTTTCATTAGCCGCGGAGGGGGAGAAACACCCAATTGAGAATACGGAAGTGAAGGTATATTACCATACGGTAAATTTGAGACGAGATGATGTCTTGGTTTACAAAAACTATAAAGGTGAAGCCAAAAACTTGCCTAAGGGCGAACCGGAGGCAGACGAATATGATTGTCAATAAAGGCGACTTAAACGCGTTACATACCTACAAATAAGCCTTCTCTTATTTCTTTGAGGTCGTCTTTGAAATCTTTGTCGTCGTAAACAGTGATGCATTCCTTGCTGTCGTCTTTGATTGTTGCCAGTTCCCATTTGTAGCAGAAATAATAGAAGTCTAATGGGACTGCCTTGTTGCCGACAATCAACTTGAAATCTATTTTTTCGGTTTGAGCGTTAAAATGGATGTATAGTTCACCAACTGCGTCCTCTTTCCCTTTATAGGCGTTTGAAAATACTTTCCTCCTTGAATAGTATTTCCACCAGATAACGGTATTTCTCCGTATTCAACCACATTTTGAATAGTTGTGGCACAGAATGAGATGTTTCTTCCTGAAATTCATTTGTTATTCTGTTCTCTAAACACAAATCCGAATACTGTAACATAAAGCGGGGGGTGTAGGTTTTCTTATCACAGTTGTCCAATACGATTTTTTTCTTGTAATTGTAGGCTTTGTTGTATTGCGGAATCAATGGCGCTATTGTCCCATTTTTTTTGACGTAATCCAATTCTGGCAGTTCCTTGTCTTTTTGGTCAAAATATTCTTTCATCGATTTGCACCCCGATTCTTCCAGAATCTCCGTGTCAAGAGCATGGGTTTCCTTTGTTGTATATTGTATTTCATTCGAAATAATATAACTGTCGTTTTCAAGAAATAAAGCGATATCCCCTTGAGGAAGACAACGGATGTGAATCAGTTCAAATCTGTCTTTGTCCTTATCCTTGCTCAACTCTTTTTTGACCGATTCAGGAAAAGTGCCGTGTGTGTGATAGACCTTTCTTTCCACATAAGAAATCCAATACATGTCCAGTGTGGCAGGAATCTCAGAGGTGAGTTTCCAATTCTTAGGGGTGTGTATGCAATAGTTGGCCATCGCGTTCCGATATTCGTTCAGTATTGATGTTTTTCTCCAGACTTGCCCTATGATTCTGGAACGTAGTACCTTCACAGGGTGGTATTTTGGTGATGTGTAATAGGCTCCCCAAAAGATTTGATTTGAGTCTTCGTCTTCCTGCTTTGTGTTGGCAAGAGATGCATAGATGGGCTTAAACGGATAGTGGTTGTTGTTTACCACCAACTCCGCCTGCAGTTCATTCTCTTTTACGAAACTAAGATGGAGCACACCTGGCTGTGTCTTGTCTTCCCCGTATGCTTTGTTGAAAATGCTGACGGTCTCCTCCCAGTCGAAACAATATACTTGTCTTCCTTTTTTCCGAGACAGTTCCTGCACTAAAGAAAAACCTTCAGGAAGCGACTTCTGAGATGATGGACACTGCTCTCCGTTTACAAAACATATTGTACTTTCTCCTTTTGTGAATAATTCCACAGCATAGTTGTATCGTTGTGTGTCGATTTTAGACAAAACAGGGAGGAAAGACTGCTCATGTTCCATGTGATAACTGTTGCTTTCATTGTTGCTCCTTTCAAAGTCTTTCGTCTTTTTCTCTATGCTTTTATTGTCGTATTCGTTGTTTTCAATGCCTTTAATGTGTGTGTCCACCAATAGGGTTGTGTGGTTTCCTATCTGCATGTAGAGGTTTGCTTCTCCGTTGGGAATGAAGTTGAAAATGAATGTTATGGCATGTCTTTTGTCTTCCTCCAGTTTAATGCCTTTGAAAATGTCCGTCAGTTTTTCTAAAGGAAGATCGTAATTGACTTTGTAGGCTTTTTTGTCGTTGATTGAGATCCATTCCGCCTTCATGGTACTGGGGAACCTCAAATTCTGTGAGTTCTCCTGCTGTAATCCCAATTTTTCATAGTCCCAGTTTTCTTCTAATGACACTTTTGTCACAGGATTGTCGGTAGGGCTGGCATATTTGATATTTATGTCGTTAAAAACAGTCCCCAATTTCATCAGCAAACTGCGTTTTTGATAGATTACATGCTTTTTTTGGAAATAGTCTTCCATGGAGTTTACACCCAACTCTTGTTGCAGTTGCTGGTCGTATTCGTGTGTCACTTCTCCTTTGAAGACTTTGTAAATTTCGTTGTTATTGCCATCGTTTAGGTCCACAAAAACAATACATTCACCATGAGAACACAACGTCATATTAAAAAGATGGACGAGATAGTGTGTTTGCTGTTGTTTGGCTTTCAGTGATTTAGCTTCTTCTTCTGGTATAATGATGTCTGTGGTGTAAATGCAGTTATCATCCAGATCTTCCCATGTGACATAGATATGGTCGTATGTCCCCCAAATTGACTCTTCTTCTTTACCTATTGTTTTTTTTACCCCTTTTATCTCTGTTATGATAGAAACGATGTTTATTGGAGTGTGGTGTTCCGACCTCTGTTCATCCGCAGGGCTCCAGATACTCATATCGATACCATCTCTTATACTATGGCTTCTTTTCGAAAAATACGAGGCAATACCTATAAGTGCTGCTAATAATATAAGTGCTGCTATGATAAAGAAAATATGTTTCATATTGATTGTATTTGGGAAAAAATAATGAAAACCAACATATAGAATAATGCAAATCCATAGATATTTGTTGGTGAAAAGTTTGACTATTCTATTTGCTAAGGATAACAATAATAGAAATAAAAAAGGAACTCTTTCCATGAAATCTATATTCGGGCAAATAATAAGTTGCAGTCTATCCTAATCTTTAAGTAAACAATGAAGGAACAATAATTCATCAATTATCGATAAAATCAATGGCAAGTTAAAGAAAAATAATTTCAGGAACAAGAAAAAACAAATGTAGTCAATAATTTTGAAATAAATTCTATAACTATCATAGAGTATGGAAAAAACAATTAACTTTACAAAAAATAATGATTAAGTAAATAAAAACAATAATACATGAAAAAAATTCCATTTTCAGCAATATTCTGCTCTGTTTTGCTGCTTTCTCAATCTGTCGTTGTATCGTCATGTGGTAAGGATGATGATGAGTCGAAAAACAATCAAGGAAACGGTTCTCAAAAAATTGAAGCTCCAGAAAATGGGATGTTGAACAATCATGAATATGTTGACCTTGGTTTGCCAAGTAAGATCAAGTGGGCAACCTGTAATATTGGCGCAGACACGCCGGCTGATTATGGTGTAACCTTCTCTTGGGGACAAACAGCACTTGATGATTCTGACAAAGACAAATACAGTAAATGGGCTTATTGGGATGCCGATGCGTTGTGTGCATTAGGTATTATTGACTCTGTTAAAGACAAGTCAGATACTACGTTTCATACTGTTGGCCATTTGATGCCAGAAAACGATGCGGCATCGGTGAACTGGGGTGAAAACTGGCGTATGCCTACGGTGGATGAGTTTAAAGAATTGGAGGAATCTTGTCTGTGGGTATGGACCACGAAAGACAATAAAGACGGGAAACATGTGGATGGCTACAATGTGGTTGGACCTAATGGAAACACTCTTTTCCTTCCGGCTCCAATGGCTTCTTCTGGTGTGTATTGGTCTTCTTCGGCATACGATGCTTATGCTTGCCGTTTTTGTATCTCCATTAGTGAGCGTGGAAGGTTTGCATTTATGCGTTCTATAAAATATGCCATCCGCCCGGTCACTGAATAAAAAATATCGACAGTTTTCACAAAGAACCTAAAAGTGTATTATAATGAGAAATAATGTAATTTGCCTGTCAGCACTATTGTTGCTTTTGAATGTAGTTGTGTCTTCATGTGATAAGAAGGATGACGACGAACCTAATAACACGACACAGAATACAGGAGGATCAGACCGTAGTGGAGAATTGTTTGGTCATGATTATGTCGATCTTGGTTTGCCGAGTAAAATGAAATGGGCAACAAGTAATATCGGGGCAGCTTCATCGCTGGAGTATGGCGATACCTTCTCATGGGGACAGACGAAAGCGGATGATTCTGATAAGGATGTGTATGAACCGTTCATTGGTGCCGATGCTGCAGATTTGCTAAAGAAAGGTGTGATAGATGGGGTGAGCGATGCCGACAAATACTTAAGAACTGCAGGCCGATTGGTTGCTGAATACGATGCTGCCGCTGAGAATTGGGGTGGAAGTTGGCGTATGCCTACGTTGGATGATCTAAAGGAGTTGCAGGAGTCATGTTTTTGGGTATGGTGCTCTCAAAGCGATAGTAATGGAAAGCCAGTCTTAGGCTATAAAGTGACAGGCCCGAATGGTAATTATCTGTTTTTCCCCGTAGATACAAAAGGAATTGGGGAATATTGGGCTTCTTCTGCTTCCAGCTGCTTTTCTTGTTGTTTAGATATTTTCACCAATTGTGTACGCAGGTCCAACACTGGTAGAAGCTACAAATATGCTATCCGACCGGTCTCGGAATAAGGGACAGTATTAAGTGTATTTCTTCCTTTCATGGAATTTTCCGACTGAGTTGGTGTAAAGCGTGTGAAAAGACAAAATCTGAGACGCGCTTGTTGCTTTAAGAAGTTGTTTAAATTTTGTTGGAGATTTTTATAAGTGGATTTTTCAGGATGTTTTGACTCGAATCTGAAAGGAGCAATGGATGCCCATTGTGACTGAAGAATCACTCAATACAGACGAAAAAGACCTATAAAAAGCCCAAAAGAAGTAGTTCGCTAAAATTTAAACAGCTTCTAAGTGTGGCTCTTCATCATTTGTTTCCGAAAAAATTCTTATATTTGAACTTTGGAAACTATTATCATCAGATTTCTGTATGAAGAAAATCCTTTCTACGATATCAGTTCTTTTTGCCACGGTTATAAGTGCTTTCGCTTATGGTGGTAGCGAGGCGTATTCTTTCCTTTCTCTTCCCGCGTCTTCTCAGGTGGCGGCTTTGGGGGGAGACAATGTTTCTCTTGCTACGGGAGATGTGATGCTTGGTCAGCAAAACCCAGCCTTGTTGTCGCTCACACCAAGTACGTCTGTCGGTCTTTCCTATTTCAACTATATTGCCGATGTGCAGTATGGCGCTGTGGGTTATTCCCAGCAGATCGACAGTCTGAGTTGGTGGGGCGTTGGTGTCAATTTCCTGAGTTATGGCACACTCAAAGGTTATAACGAGTTTGATCAGCCCACAGGAGATTTTTCCGCAAAAGATATGAATCTGCAGCTCTCCTATGTCCGCCGTTTGGCAAGTCGTCTTTGTCTCGGATTGAGTCTCAAACCGGTTTATAGCTATATTGAGGATTATAGCAGTGTGGGTTTGGCGATGGACCTCGGTGCGGTTTATGTCGTGCCAGAGCAACTCTTTTCCGCAGGTGTGGCAGTGCGTAATTTCGGAGCGCAGTTTACCGCTTATGACGAGCATCGTTCCGATCTTCCCTGGGATATTCAACTTGGTTTGACGAAGAAACTCGCAAAGGCACCTTTCCGTTTTTCGGTCACCTACGTTAAACTCAACAAATGGAATTTCGACTATAATAAAGTGGGAGACCTCTATAAGGCTGGAGATATGGCCGATTCGGACTATAAGTCGCATGTGGAATGGGGTGATATGCTTTTGCGTCACATGCTTTTCGGCGTGGAGTTTGTACCTTCTACCCATTTCTCTCTTGCGGCTTCCTACAACCATCGCAGACATAAGGAATATGTCATGGAAAACTCGGCAGGGGGCAGTGGCTGGTCGTTCGGAGCGCAACTCCACGTCAGCAAGTTCCATTTAGGGGCTTCCTATTCGCTCTATGGTGCGGGAGAGGGTGTCTTTGGCATCAGCCTTTCAAGTTGCATCAGCGATTTCAAGAAAAACTGAATTGAATAACAGCATACATATATGAAAAAAATAACAGTGGCCGTCGATGGCTATTCTTCATGTGGAAAAAGCACAGTTGCTAAGGCTTTAGCAAAACAGGTTGGATACGTTTATGTTGACAGTGGTGCCATGTATCGTTGCGTCACCCTTTATTGTCAGCAGAAAAACCTTATCTCTGCCGAAGGGGTGGTGGAGGAGGTCAAACTCAAGTCGCTCCTTCCACAGATTAAGATTGAATTCGTCAATAATGCTGAAACGGGCAAGGCCGACACTTACCTCAATGGTGAAAACGTGGAAAGTGAGATTCGTTCGCTCAAGGTTTCAAACCATGTTTCTATTGTGGCGGCTATCCCTTTCGTTCGTGAGGCTTTGGTGGGTATGCAACAGGCCATGGGTAAGGCAAAGGGCGTTGTGATGGATGGACGCGATATCGGTACTACCGTGTTCCCTGATGCCGAACTCAAACTTTTCATGACGGCATCGGCTGAAATACGCGCTCAACGTCGTTACCTTGAGTTGAAAGAAAAGGGACAGGAAGAACCATTCGAAGCGATTCTTGAAAACGTGAAACAACGCGACTATCTCGACGAACACCGTGAGGTGAGCCCGCTCAGAAAAGCAGAAGATGCTATTGTCCTCGACAACGGAGAGCTTACGCCTGAGCAGCAAAACGAAATCGTGCTCAAACTTTTTATGGAAAAGGCCGAGGATTAATCTCTGTTTCTTGTCTTTCTACTACTCAATTCAGACATGATTATTGAAATTGACGACAATTCAGGCTTTTGTCACGGGGTAGTCACTGCCATCCGAAAGGCAGAGGAGGCTTTGCAGACAGAAGGATGCGGACCTCTATATTGCTTGGGCGATATTGTGCACAATGGGATGGAAGTGGAGCGCCTGGCTTCGTTGGGGCTTATCACGATCGACCATGAGCAATTCCTGCAGTTGCAAGGCAAACGTGTGCTTTTGCGAGCGCATGGAGAGCCACCTGTCACTTACCAGCAAGCCGACGAACGGGGCATCTCCCTTGTGGATGCCACTTGTCCGGTGGTGTTGCATCTGCAGCAAACCATAAAGAAAGCGTATCTGGAAAGCAATCCGGAAGACACGCAAATCGTCATATACGGGAAAATTGGTCATGCCGAGGTGAATGGACTGGTCGGACAGACTGCCGGTTCTGCCATTGTTGTGGAAGGCCCCGATGACCTCAGTAAGATTGATTTCACGAAAAACGTGAAACTCTTTAGCCAGACCACTAAAAGCATCGATGGCTTTAAGGATATTGTGGAGCGCATCAAATTGTTGATGTCGCCGGGACGTACGTTCCAGTTCAACGACACCATTTGTCGCCAGGTGGCAAACAGAATACCGAAAATCGTTAAGTTTGTCGCTTTACACGATTTGGTTTTCTTCGTGTCTGGCGCGAAAAGCTCCAACGGTCGTGTGCTCTTCAATGAATGTAAGAATCACAACGACAATATCGTGATGATCTCAGGCCCTCAGGAAATAGATTTCGCTTTACTTGAGGGTGTATCTTCTGTTGGTATCTGTGGCGCGACAAGTACGCCGAAATGGCTGATGGAGCAAGTGAAGAAAGCGATTGAAGACTATCTGGTAAAACAAACTGCAAATGCATAGTTTTTATACTATTTACAGATAAACATGTTTAGGAACCTATTCTTAATTGTATTGTCCGTTATATCTTTCGCAGCACATGCGGAAGATTTTCATAATGGCTATTCCCCAGATGTGCTGGGCGCGGGCTATGAATGCCGCTATGTGGTCCATCCATCAGGCAAGCGTTGCACAGTGGTGCGCAACCGTCTCGATGAATCCGGCAGCCGAAAGGCTATGGTCTATGTGCATGGTTACAACGATTATTTTTTCCAAAGGGAATTGGGGGAGTATGCCAATAACAACGGCTTCCATTTCTATGCTGTCGATCTGCATGGATATGGCCGCTCTCTTCAGGCTTCTGAAGATGCTTTCGATTGTAGAAACATGGAAGAATATTTCCCAGATCTGGATTCTGTCATAGCCATTGCGCGTCGTGAGGGTTGTCAGGAGATTGTATTGATGGGACATTCTACAGGCGGATTGATTGCCTCCCTTTTCTGTCAGGCAAACCGTGGCACTGGTAAGGTGCAGGCATTGGTGCTCAACAGTCCTTTCCTCGATTGGAACTTCGGCGGTATGATGGAAAAGGTGCTCCTCCCTTCTGTGAGTGGTTTGGGTGCATTGTTCCCCCGTATGGTCGCCAACGGCGCCGGAAAGAATGTTGGTGGTTATGCGCAAAGCCTTCTAAAACAATATCACGGAGAATGGACTTACAACACCGAATGGAAAAAGCCTGTTGCGCATCACAAAAGGGCGGGCTGGGTGCGTGCCATTCATCACGGACACAAAACTGTCCAAAAGGGGTGTGACATCGATTGTCCTATTCTTTTGATGAGCAGTAAGCGTTCTGCGGAGGAAACCGATGAATGGAACGATGAGATGTCGCGCGCCGATGTGGTGCTCGATGTGGAGGAAATACAAAAATATGGTGCAAAGTTGGGAAAGCAGGTTACTCCTGTTCAGATTGACAACGGTTTGCACGATCTGCTTCTTTCTTCACCTTCTGTCCGTTCTGCTGCTTATACCACCATTTTCGATTGGATCAAACAACAGGGGTTGTAAAAATAGTCTCAAGTTCATAAATAATATTTACTAGCAAAAAAAACGAGGACGTTTCACAACGTCCTCGTTTCATTTAACCTTAACTATGAAAAATCTATCTGTTTTGTTTGCACTACAAAGTTAGCACATATATTCAAACATGCAAAAAAAAACAAGAAAAAAATTCAAAAAATTGATATAAATCAAGAAAATTTGCACATATCGGGTTGTCTGAATCAAATTTTGCTATAATAGAAGTCTGTCGATTTGTGTTTTTTCGTCAGAATAGTGGATTTTTTCGCCAAATCAAGAAATTGCCTTTGTGGTCGTGTTGTAGTCTGAAATTATTTTTTATGTTTGCATCCAGAAAAAAAGTCCTAATAAATAAACTCAATGAGCATTATGAAACAAAAAGGGGACCTAATCCCTTCAAATTCTAATCTGATGAAAACAGCGGTCTTGGCTTTGCTGCTCCCTTCTTCCGTGTCTTCGATGGCTCAAAGTTGGACGGAGTGGGACGGAAATCCAAAGACATACACAGTCAACACACTCAAGCCTCATGCCACGTCTATGCCATACAGCACATTAGAGGAGGCGCTGCAGGCAAACCGAAAATCTTCGGAATGGTATATGACACTTTGTGGCACATGGAAATTCTTCCATGTGGATAAACCTTCACAACGCAACGACCAGTTTTTCAAGTCGGGCTACGATGTGTCTAAATGGGACAATATCACAGTCCCAAGTTCATGGCAACTGTTGGGGTACGACCATCCGATTTATTCGAATGTGATTTATCCTTGGGCGGCTTCCGATTATATCAAAGCACCTGCGGCTCCGAAAAACTTCAATCCGGTAGGCCACTACAAACGTACGTTTAAAGTGCCTGCAAACTGGGGTGGCAAGCGCATCCGTTTACATTTTGAGGGTGTGGAGTCGGCCTATTATGTCTGGATCAATGGCAAATATGTGGGATATAGCGAAAATTCGTTTACCGATCATGAGTTTGATGTGACCAATCTGCTGAACACATCAGGCGAAAATGATATCGCAGTCCAGGTTTTCCGTTGGTGCGATGGTTCATGGCTTGAAGACCAGGATTTCATCCGCCTTTCGGGTATTTACAGGGATGTGTACCTCTATGCTACACCTAAAACCCACATTCAAGACTTCCAAATCGATGCTACGTTGGCTTCTAACTATACCGATGGTATATTGAAGACTACTGCCTGGGTGGATAATTTCGACAGCAACACAGCCTCTTCTCTGACCGTTGAACTGGGCTTGTATGATAAGAGTGGCAAACAGGTGTTTGCTCCTGTGCAAAAATCGATTTCTTCTATTGAGCCGAATAGAGAAAATTCGGTCTATTTTGAGATTTCCGTACCTTCTTGCAAACGCTGGTCGGTAGAAACGCCAGATCTCTATACTGCTGTGCTTTCGTTGAAAGATGCAAGCGGCAAGACGGTGCAGGTGGAAAGCGCCCGCGTGGGATTTAGAAAGGTGGAATTGAAAAAAGACAATCAGGGTATCACGAGGTTTTATTTCAACAATTCGCCAATCATTCTGCGTGGTGTTGACCGTCATGAGATAGATCCAGACCACGGACGTGTGTTGAGCACCGAACGTATTTTGGAAGATGTTAAGTTGATGAAGAAATTTAATATCAATGCGTTGCGCACCTCTCATTATCCCAATGACCCGCGTATCTACGATATTTGCGACAGCCTCGGTATTTATGTGCTCGACGAGTGCAATGTGGAGTCTCATGGAGCGAATGGCGAACTCCCTAAGAGCAGCGACGACTGGCGTCCGGCTTGTCTGGAACGTATGTCGAGCATGATTCAGCGAGATAAAAACCACCCTTGTGTAATCATCTGGTCGCTTGGCAACGAAGCCGGATATGGTAACGTGTTTGCCTCGATGAGGGAATATGCTCACCAAGCGGATAATACCCGTCCGGTTCACTACGAAGGAGACAACAACAATGCCGACGTGCAGAGCTGTATGTATTGTGACCCTTGGGGTGTCTCAACCTACAATAACAACAACAAACCTTTCATGCTTTGTGAATATGAGCATGCCATGGGAAACAGTGTTGGTGAAATCCAGGAATATGTCGATGCGTTTTACAACAACCCTCGTGTCTTCGGCGGTTTCATTTGGGACTTTATCGACCAAGGTTTGCGCCGCAATGGAACAAAGTATTTCAACTATGGTGGTCTTTGGGGCGACAAGCCAAACGACGACAACTTCTGTGCCAACGGCCTTGTGTTCCCCGACCGTGAACTACAGCCGGAAATCTTTGAGGTGAAACATGCCTACAGAAATATTATTGTCTCGGCTGTTGATGCGGCTGCCGGCAAGTTTACCATCGAAAGCCGCTTCGATTTCATCAACATCAATGATATTGCCGAGGCCTTTTGGTCGGTGAAGGAAGATGGTGTTGAAATCGCTTCCGGTGCTGTCGATCCTTCCATTACCAATGTAAATCCTTTGTCGAAAAAAGAAGTTGTCGTTCCTTTTAAGAAACCGGCTGCTGTCAAGGCTGGCTCTTCTTATAAGATTGATTTCGATTTCCGTTTGAAGAAGGATGAGTCTTGGGCGGATGCCGGACACAGCATTGCGCACGAACAGTTTACTCTCGATTTGGGACAGGGTTACTCTCCAAAGATCAATCTGGCGTCGTTGCCAAAACAGCAGACAACCGAAAGCAACGGTTTGCTGGTGGTCAAAGGGGATGACTATTCGGTAACGATAGACACCAAGTCGGCTGTGATTACAGAATACCTTTGCAATGGCGTGCAGATTATTAAGAATGGTCCGGAACCTAACTTCTGGCGTGCAAGCACAGACAACGACAAGGGTAACAATATGGCAACCCGATGCAGCGAATGGCGCTATGCGGGTAGCAGACGTTCGGTAAACTCTTCTAAGGTGACGAAAGTGTCGGATACTGAAACGCGTGTCGATTTCTCTATCGCTCTCCCTCAGGCTGGTTCTTCAAGCATGACCATGAGTTATACCATTTATGGCAGTGGCGACATTCTGGTCGATTACAAAGTGACACCAGACGCCTCTATGGATGAACTCCCTAATGTGGGTACTTTGATTACTGTGCCTGGCGGATTTGAAAAGGTGACTTATCTCGGACGTGGCCCTCACGAAAACTACTATGGCCGAAACAGAAGTTCTTATGAAGGTCTCTATACCACTTATGCCGACTCGATGACCATCCCTTACATGGAAATCAGCGAGACAGGACAGCGTACCGACGTCAGATGGGCTGCGCTTACCAATTCGGCTGGCGTGGGTATCATGGTGGTTGGCTCTCCTGTGATGGAATTCAGCGCACAGCACTTCACACCGGAAGATCTTGAAAAGACTGTTCATCCTTGGGATTTGAGTAGAAACGCCGATATCACGCTTCGTGTCGATTACAGGCAGCAGGGGCTTGGTGGTGTCAACTCTTGGGGGGCCAAACCACAGGGCTACCAGATGCTCCCTTCTAAGCAGTCGTATAGCCATAAATTCCGTATCTGCCCGCTTAAAGGAAAGGTGGAGAACCTGACAGACATCGCTAAACTCGGTTTTTCGAATATCCCAACCAGCAATCAAACCGTCGATTATCCGGAAATCGATTATATCCTTCCTTCTCAGGAACCATACGATGGCGTAATCTCTATCCCAGGCAAGGTGGAAGCAGAGAACTACGACGAGGGTGGTCCGGGCTTATCGTTCCAAGATAATGATGCAACCAATCAGGGCGGCGCTTATCGTGAGGACGAAGTGGATATCACAGCGGTCTCAACCGGCGGTTACGCAGTGGGGTGGACAGCCAAGGGCGAATGGTTGGAATATACCGTTGACGTGGCAAAAACTGAGCCTTACGACCTTGAATTGCGTGTGGCTTCCGGTCTCGAAGGCTCTGGTTTCTCACTCTTCATCGACAACAAACCTGTCACGGAAAAGATAGAGGTGCCAAAAGGGGAAGACTGGGAAACCTATCAGACCATCAAGGCTTCTACTGCAGAAATTGAGGCAGGCAAGCATATCTTGAAACTGCTCATCGAAGGTTCTTATGTCAACATCGACTGGATCAAGTTTATTTCCACCAGCGACCCTGCAACGAATGCTATCCTGATTCAGCAAGAGGAAGTTCCAAATGGCATCTATGCAGTGTATGATCTTGCAGGACGTCTGATAAACTGGATTGAGATTAACAATGGTATTCCAGTGCAGATAGATGGAACTGTAAAGGGCAATTTCTATATCTTCAAGTCTGTTGAAACTTCAAAAGTGTATAAGGTTCGCCTGAACTGATGCAATCCAGTTCAGCAAATAGAAAAAGCGTACATCCCGAAATGGAATGTACGCTTTTTTATTTGAAGGGGTTGCTCACAGCTCACAACCCAAAACTCACAACCCAAAACTCACAACCCACAACCCACAACTCATTGCTCACAGCTCAAATCCACAATCGTTTCCGGTGCGATACCGTTCAGACAAGGATAATTTCCTTTCTTACATGGTTTGTTGCCGAATACAGAGCACGGGCGGCAGTCCATATCGAGTTGGACAGCATTGGCAGGATTCTGGTTGAAGCCATAGAAACCGGCATACGGATGCGTGGCACCCCAAACGGAAACAACGGGTGTGCCTACCAGCGATGCGATGTGCATATTGGCGGAGTCCATCGAAATCATCACCTTGCACTGTTTCATCTTCTTCATTTCCTCTTTCAAACCTTTGCATTTGCCCACGAGCGATTCCACATTAGTCAGACCTTCGGCGCTCAGTTCGCTCACCCAGTTTTCCATTGTCTCTTTTTCTTTTTTGCCGCCACCGAAAAGGAAGATGTGCGTTTGAGGGCGTTGAGCGAGTTGCTTCACCACCTCCTTCATTTTGTCGAGCGGATAAATCTTTCCGGCGTGTTGGGCAAACGGAGCGACGCCAATATAGCGAACGCTTTGGTCGTAGCCATCGGTTTCAATGTTCAGGCCGTTGAAGCTGATAGTGGTGGGGAGCCCCGCTTTTTCAAAAGCGATTCTGTATCGTTCAAACGAACTGATAAGTTGTTTGCGTTCGCTTGGCGCTGCGGCAATCAGCGCTTTCTTCTCCGCGCGGCCTTTGTCGATCACCGAAATCTTAAGTCCTGTTAGCCGGTAGAGCGTACGGAGTACCTGGCTGCGGAGCACATCGTGAAGATCGACAAACAAGTCGAATTTGTAATTCTTGCGTAAGTGCCGAAAAAGTTTGAAGATGCCCAGCAGACCCTTGTAGTCGTTTTTCTTGTCAACGCCCACAAAAGTCAGTCGGTCAAGTCCGGCAAACATATCTGCAAATCGTGGGTCGCTGAGCATGGTAATGTGAACGTCAGGGTGTTGAGTCAGAACGCTGGCTATTACAGGGACGGTCATAGCCACGTCGCCCATGGCCGACATCCTCATCACGAGAACTTCTTTCATTGTGTCCGAAAAAATGGAAATAAAAAAGACGGAGTTCAGCACTCCGTCTAATCATATACTGATAATAAACTTATTTTTTGCCGTAGAGAACAGGGTTGAGATTAGGGTCGTTGTACATCTTCATCTGTTTGTACACCTTCATGTAGCGTTCACCGTTTTCGATGTCGCTGAGCAGTTGGTCGATAGCAGAAGATAGGTCAACGCGCTGTTCGAGTAGCACATCGAGTTTCTTCTGGCAGGCGGCCTTGTGGTCGGCGCTGACGTCGGTGCGTTCAGTTTCGATGCGCATATGGTAGATTTTGAGAGCGAGGATAGAGAGACGGTCGATGGCCCAAGCAGGGCTTTCGGTATTGATGACCGCGTTGTCTTTCACCTTCACACCTTGGTATTTTTCCCAGAAAAAGCTGTCGATGCGTTCCACCAAGTCTGTGCGGTCTTGGTTGCTTTTGTCGATGCGTCGTTTGATGGCGAGCGCCTCCACGGGATCGATTTCAGGGTTGCGGATGATATCTTCCAGATGCCATTGTACAGTGTCGATCCAGTTTTTCAGGTACAAAATATTGTTGATGGTTTGTGCTGGATAAGGGTTGTTGATAGGAGTATCAACATCGTCGGCTTTGTGATAATCGACTATCACTTGGTCGAAAAGTTTGTTGGCATCAGAAGTGAAGCTCATATTTGTGTTTTTTTATGCGTATTTATCAATAATGAGCAAATTTAGCAATAAAAGCCCAAAAACGCAAACGTGATGTCTATTTTCCCTCTTTTTCACTATCTTTGCAAAAACCAAGAATAAGACGATTTATGAAATATCCGATCGGCATACAAACATTTGAAAAGATAATAGAAGGCGGATACGTCTATGTAGATAAAACCGATTTGATTTACAAATTGGTCACGACTGGTGAATACTATTTCCTCAGTCGTCCGCGACGTTTCGGAAAAAGTTTGCTTACAACAACGTTGGAGGCTTATTTTCTTGGCAAAAAAGAACTTTTCAAGGGTTTGGCGATTGAAAAGTTGGAGCAGGATTGGATCGAATATCCTGTGTTTCATTTGGATTTCACAGGAGAATCTTATACAAATGAAGATGCAATCAAATCTGTCATCAACGAGTTCTTGGTAAACAAAGAGAAAATCTATGGAGCGGATGCCAATGAAACCACATTCGGACTTCGTTTCCAGGGGGTTATTAGGCGTGCATTTGAAATGTCGGGGAAAAAAGTGGTCATCCTTGTAGATGAGTACGACAAACCATTAACCGATACCATTGGCAACGATGTGTTGCAGGAGTATTTCCGTGATATTTTGCAGGGTTTGTATAGTGTCTTCAAAAAATCGGATCGATTCATCAAGTTCACTTTTCTGACTGGTGTCACTTGCTATGGAAAGTTGGGCATCTTCAGTGCGGCGAACAACTTGAACGACATTTCCATGAGTAAGAAATACGCCTCTATCTGTGGTATTACGGAAGACGAGCTGCGTCCTAATCTCAATGAGGGAGTTGTCGATTTTGCAGAAGAAGAAGCTGTCAGTTGTGAAAAATTGTATTCTTTGTTGAAAAAGAAATACGATGGTTATCATTTTTGTGAAAAATCAGTTGATATATACAATCCGTTTAGTTTGTTGAATGCTTTGGAATCCAAACAATTAAGAGATTTCTGGTTCGCTACCGGCACTCCGACTTATTTGGCTAAAATTCTCAAGGAAAAAGCTTTCGACCTGACAAGTTTAAGCGAAGAAGTTGAGGTGACAGCAGAAAGTATGTCTTCTTTTGGGAGTGGCGATAGCAATGTCATCGCGGCTTTGTATCAAAGCGGATATCTTACCATCAAAGGCCGTGATGCTGATGGTATATACACCCTCGGTTTCCCAAATGAAGAAGTTGCCGATGGTTTTGTGAAATATCTCGCGGTGGAGTTTACGGACAAGGATTTGGATGAATGGGATTCAGACATGATCAAACTAAAGCGGATGCTGAAAAATGGTTGTGTGGATTCGTTTATGAGTCAGATGCAATTGATTCTTTCCCAGATACCATTTGAAAGCAAAAACGAAAAGTTGATTGAGGCGAATTTCCGCAATATGATTTATCTTATGATTCGATCAACAGGGTATAAGGTATATGTGGAGTATCCCGTCCTTGGTGGTCGTATCGATGTTTTCTTTGAAACCGACAATTGTGCCTACATTATTGAATGTAAACGAGATGGCTCTGCTCAAAGTGCATTAAATCAGATCGACGTAAAGAAATATGCTGAAAAAATATCTGTTCCGGAAAAGAGGATTGTGAAAATCGGGGCGAATTTCAGCACTCAAGATAGAAATGTATCGGAATGGATTGTTGGGTGAGAATCTTGTGGGAGGATTCATGAATATAATTGGATTTGTAAAGAAGTTTTGACTGGACAAAATAGATTTGACATGGCACAAAATATCACATTAATTGAGTATGCGAATCTCAAACAATCAAATATTGATGATATAATTCAATATGCACTGAGCAAAGGAGTCACTATACCAAGTAATCCTGAATTCGTGTTAGGTGACTCTATTTTAAGACAGATAGATCCTATATTTCATCACAGAATGAAATATCAACATGTAAGCTCTACAACAATTGCAGCAAATGAAGAAAAAGCGGTAGGGACGACAGAATTATCTGTGCTCAATAATTCCACACGTCCAGTAATTAAGGCTATAGAAGGGTTAACAACAGCCATTTCTGATGTGGAGATAAGTCGGTTAAAGGAATTTGGTGACATTCATCTCAATGAAAGAATTTGTGGTGTGATTGACAAAGTCATGCCTCATGGTGCTTATATTTCTTTAGGAGACGTTTCTGGATTTCTATATGCAAAGGATGTTGCATGGGGATTTATTGACGATATTCACAAATACCTTTCAGAAGGGGAGCGCATTGAAGTAATTGTTCTTGGGTATGATGAAGTTAAGAAAAAACTGATTTTAAGCAGAAAACAATTGATTGAAGACCCACTACTAAACGTGATTGATAAATTATCAGTCGGTAGTGAAATCGAAGGTATTGTAAAAAAGATTTCAAAGAAAAATCGTGCTTATATAGAAATTGATAACGAAGCAATAGTTGAGGCAGAAATACCTGTGGGATATACTTATCCAGAGGGACAAGCTATCTCTGGCGTTATATCAGCAATCAACGTCGAACAACACTTGCTTGAAATAACAATAACAAGCAAGTTAATCGAAAAAGAACAACCCACACAGAATTTACTCAAAAGAAAAAAAGCACTTGAAAGGAATATAGCTGTAGTTCAATTCTTTGACAACCATGTGAATGATTTTGGAAGAGTCTTAACTAATGCCCTAGGCATAAATAATGATGATACTAAGGGTGAATTGTATTCTTTCAATCTGAACAAAAGAAATTGGAATCCAGAAATAACACCAGATGAAGGTGATTGGATTATCATGACACCTGCTATTTTCAGAGGAAGACGAGAGGCAACACAAGGAGATAAGTTACCCTACGATAAGAATGGCTTATTATATGCACTCCCCTACAGAGGAAAATTTGCAAAAATATCTGGTTTGGATTCTAAAGGCACACGCCATAATTATAATGTGATATGTCACGTAATCAATAGGATTCTTAGAAATTCAGGTGATAAAGACATCATTATAGAATGTTTTGCTGAACATTTATCAGTATATAAAGGTAATGAATTAAACAAAGTTATTTCTGAATTCTTACAAGATCCAGAATTAACAAAGCTTCTCATAACTTTGTTACCGGAATTCAAAGCGTATCAAGATGAGAATGCTAATTATTCTAATTCAATAAAAGCGTTTGAGTCTGAGATCGAAAACTCAATCTTTTCAAAGAAAGATATATCAGTACTTAACGTTTTGCCTAAAGATTTTGACTTTACACCTTTCTATGATAAAACTATTGAAATACTTGAGGAATCCTTAAAAGAATATCCTGACAATGTTAGTAGTTGGCTTGAAACTCACCCATTTATTCTGGACTCGTTAATCTCCAACTCAGCGACACTTTCCATGGATTTGCTCTATGCAGTATCTCTTGCAACAGAGAACTATGATGCATTTATTGATTCTAATAAGCAATGGAATGAAATATATTTATGGCTCAAAGAGAATGCAGAACCAAATGCAATTCCTTTTTTGATTTCATATTTTACAGATAAAGAAAAGTCTTTCTTAATTCAAAGTAACATTCAAAGTGTATTAGATTATGAAGAAAAGAAAGAATTTGTTTCAAAATTGCTCGACGATCCAGAACATCATATGGAGATACTAAAGCTCTTGGCAGAAGAGTTCATCCATAATGATTTTGAATTAATCTACAATTACATAACTAATAATGTCACTCTAAATCACATATATGGAAGTATTTGTTCTCACCTTAACATTCTTGTAAAAGATGATGAGACCAAAGTCCGCGAATTCTTAGCATTATGTATTGAACATGAAATTAAGATTACTGATATTATAAATGCTTCAGATCAAATAACTGATGAATTGGCGGTAGAGATGTTTGTTCAAACTGCTGATTTAGAGTATTTGAATGTTGTAGATGATTTTGATCGTATTCCGCAATGGCTTAATGCACAGAATGCAGAATTTGTATGCCTATTCTTACAAAGTTGCCAAAAATCATTTACTGAGGAAGATGACAAAGAGGCTATTGCCGATACTTTAACAAGCATTAATGACGATAAGTTTAGAGATTCTATAATTAACCTAACAGAAGATCTACAGTATAAAATCCTACAATTGTGTCCTGAGGAATATTCCAGGAACATAGTAGCAAAATATTTTGCATCCACAGGTCTATTTGACCTTTATATAGGAGAGCAATGGAAGAAATTAAAATCACAAATTCCATATATATCTTTTGACTTAGAGTCTGACGAGAATACTATACGAGAGTTTGCATTTAGAAGTAACGATAATACCAAAGTTTACCAAGGAGAAGAACAACTTGGATCCTTACTACGTGCACTTAATCATGCAGACATAATAGTCGGTCATAGAATAAAAGAATGGGATTTAGGAACTGTTCTCAAAAAGAAAGGGTTCGAATCTAATGCTTTCATTTGGGACACATTGGAAATTGAGATCCTTTTGAATCCATGCAGATATTCATATGCTTTACATACTGGTCATACAGCTCAAGAAGACACTGAACTTGTTGACCGCCTGTTCTGGAATCAGCTATATCGACTTGCACAAGATGGAAAATTATGTAGTGAATTGTCAGCTTTACTCCCTAAGAAAATAAATGAAATACTCGATACTCTACGACAACCAATATTTGCCGATTTCTTCAGTAAAGAGTCTGGCGATACAGGGTTCTACCAGGTTTTGATTGATACAGACAAGGAAATTACATCGAAACTAAAAGAAATAAATACATCAAGCGACAAGGCTTTAATTGTTGCTCCTAAACGATTGTGGTCAAGAATTGCAGAGCACGTAAGTCTGAGATTTGCGAAGGAGGCAGATGATATTGATTATATGTCTATAAGCAAAGAGCGACTTGACGATAAGCCATTGAAAGATATATTCTTAAATACAATTTTACATAGGTTTAGTGGTTTATCAGAAACGCCTGTAGTGGCAAATCTAGCACAATACCTGCGTTTGAATTATCTAACCGATGATGTTCTTTCCGATTATATTGTCAAATCGGAAGGTAAGGTAGATTGTGTTGATATGGACTTCATTTCAGACAAAGATAATTTGCGAGATTATGAACATATTTACTTTATAGGATGTGAGATTGAAAATAGAGTAAATCAATACGCTTTATCTACGCTCTATTCGCCTTCAGACTTTTGGGATAATAATAGCAGTATTCCTATGCGTCTTGGAGCCTCAAGTTATTTGTCAATTACACAAGAAGAACGAAAACTTCATATCTTTAAAGATGTTCCTAACGATGCGGCCAATGTATGGATAGAACGAACACGACAGGGAAAATACGTCATAAATTATAATTATGACTTTTTCTCTGTACTTAAATCAATAGAAGAGAATACCTCTGACAGTTTCCATGTAGAGATAATTCCATGGATGACAGAAAATGTAGAAGGAAGGAATATAACATTGATTCATAGTGAACGAAGCCGTGGATTTAATGCTATTCAAAAACGTGTATCCGCAACAACTCGATATAGGGCTACCTATTGGACATACCAATTTGCGCTACTTAATAGAATACATAGTAATCAAAAGCAATTACCTATTATCCTTTTGCTAGACGATGCTCTCGAAATAGAGAAAGTAGAATTATATGCTCGTAAACAGGGATATTATGTTCCGAGTGAAGGGACGCTAATTCGAAAATTAGAGATGATAGAACATCATCATAATGGTCTTCTTGTAACATGTAAAGACAAGTTCTTTGAGATTGTTGATTGGCGTAAAGATACCCCTTACTGTTATGTATGGGACCATCTGGCAGTTGAAAAGCACATGATGATGTGGCATGGATTTGCGGATGAAATGAATAAGTCATTCCTAAATGACGGGGTGAAAGAAAAAAAATCAGAAGACAATGCGGGTTCAACGAAAGACACATATCAATCGGCATTGCTTTCTATTTGGCCTATTTATGAATACTTTTTCAGATTCATAAAAGCCAATAGTGTTGAATCCACGATGTATGTGCTTGACTCATTTCTCGAAGAATATCATTCCCTATCGTCTGCATGGGGTATTTCGTCATTAGGTATCAAGGATATATGGCAGAATGAAGATGATTTCAATAATGCGTTGAATCGAACTAAGGAAATCTTCACTGACGAGATGTCAATATACCATGACAATACAGATATTGAGAAAGCAATGGAGATAATCCTGAATGTTTTTGTACCTCTTGATAAAGACGGCAAACATGAGTGGCGTCCAATCCAAAAGGAAATCCTTCCACAGATACTGTCTCGCAAAGAAAACTATCTTGTATCTTTACCAACTGGTGGAGGTAAGTCCGTTTTGTTTCAAGGCCCAGCACTCTACAATTCAGCATATACAAATAAGCTGTCTATTGTAGTAACGCCATTGAAAGCATTGATGCAAGATCAAGTAAAAGAATTAGGTGAGAAAGGATTCATCTCAAATGTCGATTACTTGAATGGCGACCGTTCTTATCAAGAAATAAGAAGCATTTATCGCAAAATTAATGGTGGTGAAATAGCTATATTATATGTTACTCCAGAGCGTTTCCGTTCGAGAGCCTTCCTCAATGCCCTTATAACTCGTATGTCTAATGACCATGGGCTTGAATACATGGTGTTTGATGAAGCCCATTGTATTTCTCAATGGGGTATGGAGTTCCGTCCTGAATACCTCAATGTAATTAAGAAATGTAAGGAACAAAAAGATTCATATGGTGAGAACATGTGTATAGCAATGTTTTCTGCCACAGTTACGGATATGATTTATGAACAGATTAACGAAGTTGTCCCAGTCAAACGACTTGGCCAAGACAACGACAGAAAGATTTATAATCCTATTCGTAGCCATATTGGAATGAAATTCAAGGAGGTATTGCATGATATACCGCATCGTCTTAAAGAGATAGTTGAATATATAAAATTAAATAAAATTGACTCTAGTAAGAGTCGAATGCTTGTATTCTGTAAAACAAGAAATCAATGTGAGGAAATAGCATTGATGCTTACAGATGAATTACAAAAAGTGGGAGTGCTTAACTCTTCAACTGCAAACCAATCGGTAGGATATTTTCATGCCGGCATGGATGGAGACGATAGAGAGGAAACCTATACAAGATTTAAGGAAGAATCTGATCCTCTTTATATTTTGTGTGCTACAAAAGCCTTTGGCATGGGCATGGATATTCCTAATATTCATTACATTGTGCATCTTATGCCTCCAAGCGTAATGGAAGACTATTTACAAGAAGTTGGTCGCGCAGGAAGAAATGAAGATATGTATAAAGCAGTAGGATTTAGCACTGAAAATCCTATTCCTACCGTCTGCCTATGCTCAACAGATGACATCAAAAAGGCAAGGGAGCAGCTCCTTCAGAATATGTTGAGTTGGAAGAACCTGGAAGAGATCAGAGTTGCGATAAATACATATATATCACACATTCAACCTCTTGAAAAGACAAGAGAATACCCAATAGTTGTACCTAACACACTATGGGCAAATGGACAATTTGATCATGATTTTACCGACTTTAAGATTGGTCAATATTGGCTTGAACGCATGGGGCGTATAAAAATGGGGTACTTAAGTCCAGCTCACATTAATGTAACCATTCTCGATAATAATTCCGCCGAGTCACTTGAAGATAAACTAAAACGCTTATCATCATCAACCAAGGGCAAACTCGCCTTTGACATCCTTTCAGAGCTACGACTAATCCAAAACGAGCAACAAAGTCAAACCATCCAGGTGTCCTTACAGGAACTTGCTTCAAACATATCAATGTCATCAACAAGACTGCTGGACTGCATGATATGGTGCGAAAAACATTCAATCATTCGTATTGAAGAAGAAACACGTTGTCACATAGCCTTCACCCGTCTAAGTGAAGTTGGCTATATGCTTAATAGTTATTCTTCTCATGAGGTCGCATTTCACGTTATATTAAATGCAACGAGAAAATTATTAGAAAACAACCGTTTGAAGGTCGAACGCAACTATTCTTTAAGCGACATCCATCAGTTTATAAGGGAAGCTGACAATCTTGAAGAAATAGTCAAAGATGTAACTAAAACAGAAGAAGACGGCAAGCAGACTAAAGAGAAATACATGATATGGTACAACGAGAACGATAAACAGAAGAATAAAGGTTTGTCCATCGCCAAGTCATATCACGATGATTTGTATAAAAAACGTCTCAGACAGGTAATTTCTCTGCTGGAACTGATTCCTGATGTTAAGGTACAATCATATCTTGACACCAAGAAAAAGAGTGTACTACAGTCCGTGATTGTAGAAAAAGATACATGGAAAGACTTTTTGAATTCTTTCCAAAAAGATTGCATCCGTCTGCTTTCTTACATAAACAACAACAAACAGACAAAACTTAGATGGTCGAATGCCATTGTTGAATTACAGCTTGAAGAAAGGGGATTTGCATATTTTGACAGTCTTCTGCGTTATCTAGACGGTATGGCATACCTTGCAACAGATGCCCTACTGCCTACTGGCATAGAAATATATACAACAGAACAATCTGAAAATGCGATTCTTGAAAACGTAGCTGAAAGTTCAAAAGATTTCGATGATAAAGTTGCTTTTGATGAAGCGATGGAAATACGCAATCTACGCCTGTATGTGATGGATGTTCTTACGACAAAGATACATACCGAGACGGATTTCCAGGAACTGATAAGTACATATTTTGCATCAAAAAATGCAGAGGATTTTAGAACATTATTGAGCAAATATTATGCCGATAACGATCCAATATGGGAGGCTCTTCGAGCTACAGCAATAAAGAATGCCGAAGAACAACTTAAGGACAACCCAGAACAATGGGCAATATATCAAGAAAACTCAAATAATAATGTGAATGTGGAGGCAGGTCCAGGTTCAGGAAAAACTCATGTGTTAACCTTAAAATGCGCTAAGTTAATATATCACCAGCATGTCAATCCACAGAGTATTCTTGTATTGGCATACAATAGAGCTGTCGTTGTCGAATTAAGGAGTCGTTTGGCAAAATTGTTTGCATCTTTAGGATTAAGTCGTTCTGCCAGTCAACTGCACGTATACACATTTCATAGCCTCGCTAAAAGAGTTTGTGGCGATCAAGCTTTAGCTGGTCATGAAATGTTCGAATGGGAAAGTATTCTTCTAAATACTATAAAGAATCGACCTAATGACGTGAGAGCAGCCATGCCAGAACTTCAATATGTGTTTATTGATGAGTTTCAAGATATAACACAAACTCGACTCAATGCTATGTTTGGATTGAAAGAGATTTATAATCCTTTGACATTCTTTACCATTGGGGATAAAGACCAAAGTATTTATGGATTTGAGAAAGAAGAGTCGATGGATCCTAATTACTATTATAAACAGCTTTACGATACTCTGAACCCAAAGAAGATGGAGATGTTTACAAACTATCGCTCATATCCGAAGATTCTTAATGCTGCTAAGTGTTATCTTCCAGAGCATTCTCCATCAAAAAATGCTTTAAGGCCATGCAAAAAGAATATCGAGAAGGAACCACAAAGTGAATATGTTTATATCTATCCAAATAATCGTGATTGGTCCCAAGACTTTGCAGGATATGTTCAGTGGCTAAAACAGCAAGGCGTTTCCGATCTGGCAGTGTTCTTCAGAACAAATAACGAAGTATATCATGGATATTCGCTCATCAAAGCACTAAATCTGCCCGGAATTCGTATAAGGATTCAAGGAGCATCCGCATGTGAATTGTTCAGAATGCGAGAAATTTATTCGGTACTAAAACTACTAGATGATAATCGAAATAAAAAAATAATAATAGACAACAGCGAAACTGAACAATATCTAAAAACGAAAATCACATCATGGATTCAGAAACTTTCAAGTTGGGATCCATTTTATATGGATTTTGCTTATGTCCTTATTCTTGACTATTTGGATTTCGCTACAGGTGACGAGGAACCACACACTTACGGTGAAATGGCTGATAGCATAAGGGAAACTCTAAAAGAAGATAATCCTCAGCTATATAAGTTATATGATGATAAGCGATATGCCGACAGACGTATCCTGGTAGACCAACAAATGAATGTTGTGTTAACAACCATGCATAAAGTTAAAGGTCTTGAATTTGATGCAGTCATTATAACTCCATCAGTGACCTCATTACCATTTAACCCGACTGAGGATATGGACATTTCGCTTCCTCTTTCTCGTTCAGACATAGAGCAGATCGAGGAAGAACAAAGACTTCTTTATGTAGCATACACTCGAGCAAAGAAATTCCTGTTTGTTTACAAAGGTAATCGTGAATTGGCGATTGAAAACATGCAGAGATTTGCGAGTCTTGAGGACCAATGGGGAATTAGAGAGAGAAAAGTCGGATTGGTTAATTACAATATTGGATATTCTGCGAATGACTATAATTTTAATAGAATCAAGCTTAATGATTATATTGTATATCAAATTCGAAAAAATGATTCTCTTTCCGTTGTTCGTAAACGCAAGAAGAAAAATGGGGAACCATTTACTTCATACAATATAGTCCATAATGGTAAATATGTCGGGCAGTTATCCCAAAAAAGCAACATAGCAAAAAGGATGGATGTAGAAAACAAAGATATGTTGAATGGTTTCTTCGTGAGCGAAGTATTCTACTGGACATACGAAGATACTTTAGCTGCAGACAAACGAGCAGAAGAAAAAACTGGTCAAAATCCGAATTATGCTTCTGGATGGTGTGCTGAAGCTAAGAACCAAGGATATATATTTATTGTAAACATAGCTGGTTACGGTCAGTAAAAAAAAGATATTATGAGTTTAATAACATACGAATTTAACAGAGCAGACAACGCTGGTGAAATCAGTCAATTTCGTGCTACTCTACCTATTCTACAAGAGCATTACCAAGGTAGAAATGAACTCGTTTTATATCTAAGTGGCAAATTAAACATTAATGGTGTCGATGTTGATGGGCTCATTTTCAAAGAAGATGCTATTGTTCTTGTTGAGTTCAAAAACTATGCCGGTAACATTAAAGCCCAGGCAAATGGTGATTGGTTTCATGATTCCGAGAGGATAAACGGAGGTGCAAAGAAAAAGGATGGTTCATCAAAAACCGTCTTTGAGCAATTGAAGATAAATAGACGTGCATTACGCGATGGCTTAGCTCATTTTACTAAAAACGAAAATGCATGCAATAACATACAAGCCCTTGTTGTGTTCTCGTCAATAGAAACACTACAATTGGACGAAGAATTCAAATGGGGTGCCAATGCTTGGGTTAACGTGACAGACATCGAGCATATGGGTGAAGAACTCGATACTATCAAGGCCAAAACTCGTTCTGGTCAATCAATTGTAATTACTCCTGAGGATATTTTTGAGTTCATTCGTCTTAAAGGACTTGACGAGCGCTATATCATGACAAGGTATAGTGACACAAATGTTATGCCTTCTGATTTATTCCATGAAGAACAGCCACACAATGGTGATGATTTCTCACCAAATGTACTTTTGGCTAAAGAGATGGCTGAAAATGAGAAGAATAAGAAAGGACTGCATGAGGCTGTTGCTTTGCTTCAAACCATGATGGATAAGATGCAAAAGATGGCAGACGAGAAGGATTTAATTATTCAGCAACAGAAAGCCGAACTTTTACAGATAAAGGCTGACCAATTGCAAGTTGCATCGACATCAAATGCAGATATTACTCTTTCTCCTATTGAACTTGAAACTGAAACAATTCAGTTGATTGAAGAGGTAAAAGCAGTTGAAAAAGAAGTTGAGATTATCGAATATAAGATTGAAACAACAATAGAATCTAAAACACAAACTCCAAAGAAGCGCTTTGGAATGAAGCAGAAAATTCTTAAGGCCTTCAATGTGGAAAAAGAGTCAATGGATGATGAACAATTAGACTTGATTGGTAATACCATTGATAAATCTATGATTATAGCAGGATGTGCTGGTAGTGGCAAGTCTGTTATCGCAATGTACAAAGCCCAACAAATTTTAGATTCTAATGGCGATGTTATTCTTATTGCCTATACAAAGTCTCTGAATAGATATATGAGACAAGGTAAAGATAATAATCTTGAAGGTAGGTTCTTTTATCATTGGCTGTGGATTGATCAAGGTATGCCTAGAGCCGACTATATAATTGTTGATGAAATACAAGACTTTGACAAACAAGATATTTTGCAATTCATTAATGCTGCAAAAAAATGTTTTTTCTTCTTTGGTGATACTGCACAGTCAATCTATAGAGCCTTTGGAAAACAGACAATGACGATTGATGAGATTTCTTCATTGACAGGTATTACTGTATCTCGATTATATAACAACTATAGACTTCCAAAACCAATAGCCAAGATTACACAAGGGTATCTGGGATTGACTGAAAAAGATGATAAAGTTAGAGAGTATTCGGAAAGTCTATACCATAGTAAAGAGAATGCTTTACCTGTATTTATTGAATGTCAATCAAAACAAGAACAAATAGATCGGATTGTGGACTTGATAAATGAGAATAAATATCGTAATGTAGGTATTTTAGTGCCAGAGAACCACTTAGTTATTGAGATAATGAATGCTTTTACAACAGCAAACTTCGCATGCGAATTCAAATATAATGCAGGATATAATGACTCTAACAATAAAGACACTTTAGACTTTAAAAGTGAACGACCAAAGCTAATGACGTATCATAGTGCAAAAGGATTACAATTCGAAACTGTTATTTTACCGTTTTATCAAGGTGCATATAATTCCGATGATAAAAAGGCTCTTTATGTAGCAATGACTCGAACATATAGAAATCTATATATATTATACGATAAAGTGCTTAATGCACCACTAAAAAGTGTTCCAGAAAGACTGTATGAAAAAATGTAAAAAGTTCACCCTTTAGCACTAATTATCCAACTGTAAAATCTGTGAGATTGGTCCCCAAGGACCAACGCTGCGGGCTTATTTGGAAAATACGAGGGCTTGCGTAGCTTTCTTGGAGCAAAAGAATTTTCACACGGGCGAAGACCGTTTTTTGAAAATTCAGCGGAAAGAAAGCACAGCTAACGAGGATTTTTCACAAGCCCGCGTTTCTTTTGTTTCTTTTCTGTATTCACAG
>JAGHUM010000020.1 GCA_018064855.1 Candidatus Physcocola equi | reverse complement strand
ATGTCTATTCCTTTTTTTTGATATAAAGGCCCTTTTTACAATTACCTGGCCACTTTAATAATTTACTTACATTACTTACAAATGTTTCTATCCTTATAAATATATTCTCTTATTGAATCTAAATATTCTCTCCGGGTGGCACCCAATATGCTATCTGGTATTTGATTAGTCAATAACTCAATAAATGCAAAGATTTTATCATTCATTTTTAAAGCGTTTCCCACATAAAAGAAACATATTGATTCAATCAATTTCTTATATGCGGATGGTTCATGCGTTTGATCCGCCAACACCAATAACAAAAAAAACAACTGAGATTCTTTGTTTCCTGGGCCGGACATATTTTTTGTGTTATAATAAAGGGTCTCGTACAATAAACTGGTTTTATCATGATCAACATGCTCAGAGGAAAACACTTCACATATAACAGGATAAAAATCAAAATTTTGATTTTTATCTGTTTTTAATTCGTGCTTTTTATGTTTTAATTCCATTTCAATACTATCTTTTGGAATTTCACCCTCAAGACAATAATTACTGCGAAACTCTCGAATAATATCTAAAACAATACTATTAGGCTTAAGATTGTGATTTTTGAAAAAATCAGATAAATATTCATAAAGATACATAAAAGCCATCTGATCATTATATCTATAAGCGTATTCCATCATGTATAAGAAGTACTGAAAGTCTACATACTCAATATCATATTTGTTCAGTTGGTGCTCACTATCCTTATTATAGCGCACAACATCTATATCTTTAACTGCGCAATTTTTGATAATACGGCAAAAAGTATCATCATATTGTTTTTCTTGAGCATTTATAAACCCTATGAAGCAGAAACCACAAAAAAGAAACATTAATCTCATTATTCAACCTCCTTAGATATTTTAATATTCAGATTGATACGATCTGAAGTCAGTATCATCTGTTTTACTTCCTAATATATCTTGTGTGGCTGCTATTAAGAGGCGTAAGCTCGTTGAGGTATTGAAGATATAATTTCTTCAAATCGGCAGCAGGGCATATCACCTTGAACGAGGTTCCGGAACCAGTGCCCTTATATAGTATCACAAATCCTTTGTTTGTATTGGCAACTAAAGAAAGCAAACCTATTAAAGGGGAAACCTGTTCAGTCTTCAAATCGAGGAAAAAGCCTTCAAAAAAATCCTTGTTCTCGCCTTTGGCATTTGTTTTGATAAAAGACAAAAATGGTTCATCTTCAGTGTCTTTAACCTCATAAACCATATAGACATCTTCTTTATTTTCAAAACCGACAAGAGTTGACAGTTCGTCTTCTTGTTGTGGACACAATTTGTTTAAATTATTGATATAATTGTCTAAAGCCATATCAAGAGATTCTTTTTTACTTACTGAACCTTTGCCCTTGATTGTTTTCAGCTCATCGTTACAGATAATGATGTCGATATGTTTGTTTTTTTTGCAAAAGCGGAAAATAAAATTATAGCCATTATCTGCCATTTCACTTAATATTCCGGAATAACTTTCTGTGCGCAATAAGACCTCAGCATAACTTTTCATCTCTTCTTGAAACACATTTTGGTCAATATCTTCTATCAAAAATTCATTCAGCTCTACTTCGTGAACCACATTATTGCCCTCTATCGCGTTTTTGGTGATTTGACCTATTTGCCCAACACTGAGCGGTAGATAATTATTAAATTCCGCAACCAGTTGTGAGAGCATGGGCGACGGAGTAAAGTGGTTATTGCTTTTACTGTCGCAACATTGCAACGCCATGCAGAATAAATACGCAAAAATAAGATTAAGATATTTTTTAGGACTATTGTCCTTTTGAGAGCACAGAAGCGATATCAACTGAGAGAAATTAGTCATATACACAAATCTATTTGAACAGCAAATATAACGCAGAATTTGTTAAGGGAATTATATTACAAGCTGGAACTTACAATGGTCTTTAGCCAACTTGTATATAGACACCTTATTTTTTGTTTTGTAACCATCCAACTAGATAATTTTTTAAAGTTGGGTGTTTACGTATAAGATATCCAACCGAAATGGTTGCCGCTTTTTAAGTTTTCAAAATTTGTCGTTTGGACACAACCATCGCAAGAGGCTTTTAAACACTATGTCATGTCAATGTCTTCCTCGCTATCTCAATCCATTCAGAGTCCGTAAGATTCATATAACTAAGGGCAAGGCACTCTCCTTAAAAAATCAAACAGAAAAGTATCCAACTCTTGTTCAATATTATCATCTAACCAATCTTGATCGTAACTTCCAATACGAAAATATTTTAAAACATCTTCTTTGCTAAATCCTAGAATTAATAACGTACCCAGACCATCCCGCTTGAAAAAAATGGTATCATTAAATTTCTGAAAATCAGAAAGAGGCAAAGAATACTTTTTTTGACCGTTAAAAAAAAGTCCGACTCCTATATCATGACTGACAATAGACAGTTGAAGGAGTTCGTCCTTTTCTGGTTGTTTCCACCCTTTTGTTGGATTAAACACTATTGCTTCATTTACGCAACCTCTTCTTGAAAACTGGATCATGCTTGTATCAGGCCAATTTACAGAAAACAAATTACCCGATTCGTTAGGAATACGCCATTTTTCTCTTTTCGCAATAATACTTGATGTCTCCACTTGTTGAAACCTTTTTTTTAGATTAACATAAGGTATGTTTTTAAAAATTTTAAACAAACTAGAATCAAGCTCTCCACTATGACCAGGTATCAAATCTTGTTCATGAGAAGTCTTTGTTTCGTCATCCTCAATGCGTGAAGATGTAATATGCCCATCTGGTTTCTGTTCATTTGTTGAACAGGAAATAAAGAAAAACAGAATTAAAATTCCTAATAATCTTATTATATTATTCATTCTGATATTAATTTTCGATTTGTATTAAGGGAGCTGGTTCTGGAACTTCTAATTTTATAACCGGCATCTCCAGTGGCATAAAAGTTCCTCTTTCTATCCAACTTTCCAAATTTATGTATCTATCTATTTCTTCAGGTTCTTTGCCATTTTGGAATAAATAAAAATTATCTTCTGGATAACTCATCAAGGATTTCAAAATCTAAAAATGATTCATTATCAAAAAAAAAGTACTTCATTCTTGAAATTTTAAAGGTGTAAATCGACCACATTGCGAGTAAAAACAAAAGCAATCGTTCCGACTACCAAAGCATAAGCCTCTGAAACTAAAGCATCATCTGCCCCAAGACATTCATGTTGTATTTCCAATATAATATTTGCGATAAAAGAAGTTACAAGTGCTGTGACAACTGTTACAGAAATCAGCATCAGCGTTTTAAAGGCTTTCTTCTTTCTATTTCCTAGAAAAGTAAAGAAACAAAATAGCATACAGAAGAAATACGAGATGAAGATCAATCCATAATCGACGGTTGGGTGAAAAAGGAACATAATTACTAAAATAAACCCCACCAATAATGAAGCTATAACTCCTGATTTCTCAGACATTAATTTAGAAAATGAGACTCTTACAACCATAGTAACTTGAAGAGCTATTGCCATAGCGCAATCTATTGTTAACGGCGGCCAAGACTCAATACATTCTTCATACAATCTGTAATTTGACAGGTAAAACAGAAAAAACACAGACATTAGAAGTTCAGCAGGGCACACTAGTAATGATTTTAACAATTTAGACATATTTAATATAATGTGTTGGTACGCAATATCACAACCGATTCAGTTTGTTTATGTAAGTTTTAAGATATTTGGCCCGATATATACAGTCCTTCCCAATAACACCAAAACAGAATGTTCCGATCTGTAAAATACATTATCGACAACAATGTAAATACTATAACATTAAATATCTTTATAATTGTATTTATCATTTCTTTAGAACATTTAATGCTTCGCTGATTTTCATTGTAAAAGAAAACGTTTGACTTATATTACCAAATGGAGTTATTTTGGAAGTAACTTTTTAAACCATTCTGCTAATGCAGACGGACAACTAAGAAGTCCGCAATTGTATTGTAAGTTGAGTGATGAAAACCTGATTCTGTTTTTCGGTTTGTATTTGTCATTATATACAGTCAAACTGCGTCCGTTAACACAGTTATCTGCCTTAACCTCTATTGGTATAATCTCATTTTCGTGCTGAATGACAAATTCCAATTCCGCACGGTTGTTTGACGACCAGTAATTGGGTACCATGCCGTCGAGGTGGGGCAATATTGATTGCAATACTGCGTTTTCTGCTAACGAACCCTTAAATTCGGTGTAGTTCGATATTGGATCGACAATTGCGGATGATTCTAAATGGGCAAGTCTTCGCAATAAACCACAGTCGCAAGCATATACTTTAAAGGCATCTGGTTCTTCATAAGCTTTAATAGGGACACCTGGTTTGCTGATATTGAAAACACGGTAAATCATACCAGCATCTTCCAACCACATAAGAGCATCTTCATAGTCTTTGCTTCTTGCTCCTTCTTTTATCACCTTATAAATGAATTTTCTATTCTCCTTTGCTAATTGAGAAGGAAGAGAATGCCATATTGCGTGAATGCGTGGTACGTCTCTGCTTTCTGCGTATTTCGAGAAGTCTAACTCGTATAAATCGAGTATATCCTGCAAAATGTTTTCTATTTCACCTATACCATTCCCCTCTATCATTGCAGCTGCAGCCTCTGGCATTCCACCACTCACAATAAACCTCTTGTATTCTTGTTTTAGTTTGTTTAATACAATTAGGGGCAGTTTTTCGGGGACGGTGATATTTTCTATATAATCAAACGTTTGTCTATCGGACGCTCGTAAAAACTCCCTGAATGATATTGGGTACATTCTAACAATTCTCACCTTGCCAACAGGTACTGTCATGTGCTTTCTTTTCACGGCTACTCCTAACAATGAACCTGCGGCTATTATATGATATTCAGGTGCGTCCTCTCTGAAAAATTTCAAGCTGTTAAGTGCATCCTCGCATTCTTGTATCTCGTCTAAAATTATAAGAGTCTTTCCTGCGATAATTGGAACATTGGTATAGAGGGCTAATTCTTTAAGCAGTCGAATTGGCTCTTTAATTTCTTTGAAAACCGTTTTCAATTCAATTTGTCGGTCGAAACTGAATTTTGCGACATATTCGAAGTTTTTTTCACCGAATTTATCCATCACCCAACTTTTACCTATTTGTCTCGCTCCTTTTAGCAAAATTGGTTTATGGTCGGCATTGTCTTTCCATTCTTTTAATGTGTCTAATATGTCTCTCTGAATCTCCATACTTACACTATTGACTGCGGAAAAATGTAAATTTTTACATTTTTCCGCACTTATTTATGCAAAATTAGTCTTTTTCGTTGTTTTTTTCACTTAAAAGACGTTTAAATTTTTGCGAACTTTTTCTTTTTGTTTTTTATACGTCTTTTTCGTCTGTTTTGAGAGAGTCTTCAGTCACAATGGGCATCTATCGCTCCTTTCAGATTCGCTTCAAAACATCCTGAAAAATCCACATATAAAAATCTCCAACAAAAATTTAAACAACTTCTAAGGGGAGTGCACTCGGATGAGCGCTCTCCCCTTATGTTTTTTGGAAGAATTCCATCTGCGGATTATCAATCATCGCAATGTGTTTCCAAAATAATGTCATTAGTAGGAGGGGTATCGGGTAAAACACCTATGCTGTGCAATTTGTTCTCACTATCATAATGAAAGTAGCAATAGTGTCCGGATTTGTCCAGGCCATAGGTGTACCGACAAACTAGTTCGCCTGTTTTATCGAAAACCATTGTCTCAATCAGTTCGCCGTTCTTTCCGTAAGTCTGCACCTCAACCGAAATCAAGACTCCTTTGTCGTTATAAAAACTGCAGGTCTTACGATTCCTCTCCGGATCAAAACTGATTTTCTCTTGTAGTATCGTGTTAAACGAGTTCTTGTAGTCAATCTCGATCAAATTGCCAATATCATCGTAGAAATAGTTGACGCCATACTTTCCCCTAATCATTTTTGTATAAATAAACTGCGGCTTGATATAGGATAAATATACAAGATTGCCCTGCTGGTCATAAGTATAGTCAACATCTATTTTGTTAAGTTGCCGGTGTTCGCTATCTCCGAAAACAGATATTCTCTTCAAAGTGTACCTGCTGATTGGCCTATTTCGAAAAGCCTTTTCGGAGAATGATGTCTTTAGATCGGTATCTAGAAAGGAATACAAGTTGTTTGGGTCGGGGAAAGTAAATGTATAAGAACAACATTCTTTCACAGGTGCCGACCAACGCATTTGCCCCTTTACTCTCACAGGCGACAACACAAAAATTAAAAACGCCAATATATACCTCATAAATGTATTAGGAAATAATAACTTGGAAAGCTTTTCATTGTGCTAATTTAGTTGATTTTTCTTAACTTAAGCACTGGATCGGGAAAGTGACAGTATTATAGTCATTCATTTCATCAAAATTTTAGAACAGTTTGAACATTATTTACGAATAATTCTAATATCTGTAAACTTATTCAATAATGAATCGTCTCTTGTTATAGGGAGTTCAACTAGAGGATAGAGATTACCCATGCCAAAACTTACTATTTTAGAAGCTGGTATCGTAGTGTTTTCTATTAGCCATACTTTTAGGTATTCAGCTTTCTTCCTGCATAATTTGAAACTCCTACGTTCGTCATATTCTGGCCATCTACCTCTAATTTCTATGAACTCATCGGCAGAAGACAAGTTCTCTTCAAGGAACTCAAGGACAATTGCTTGCAAAATGGTATCTTGCCAAACAATTGGAGACACTTGTAAGGTTAAAGGCATATATTCATTTTCTGAGTTTTCAGTTGATAGCGCCTTTGGATACACAGTAAATATGACGGGAATAACACAATTTTTATTCACTTTCTCCCAAGGAATCTTCTTATATTCACGCTTTTGAACAAATGAGAAATGATGGATGCAATTAGTTATTTCTTCGGAATACTGATTAAACAATTCTTTATCCAGTTCTTTCCACTTGTTTGATTCTTCGTCAAAAAAATCAATTTTATTTATTTTAAAATTAGTGACTTCCAGTTTTTCCTCTTGAAAACACAATTTGAAATAAACTCTAATCTTCGTCTCCTTTTCTAAGGAATGGCTATATAAGCCAAAAGTTTGGCTTAATCCATTTTCATTTTCAAAAAAGATGTTCTTAATTTGTATGTAAGAGGCTATGTTAACCTTATCTTTATAAGATACACTACTAACATTTATGGATGTTTTTTGATCTTCACTGAATCGATAGGAATAAAAGCGATATGGAAATTGTTCACTTTTTAGAATCAAGCTAGCATCTTCTAATTTCCATATACGGTAAGTGTTGTGCCAAAACCGTATGGTGTCTCCTTTAATTTCATACTCATCACTTCTGTAAACATCATTGGATAACCACGTCTTACAACCTTCTGAATAAAAATGCGATGAATATCTGGCACCATCCTTCATGAAGTATTCCGTTACACACAAACCATTAAAATAGAGTCCCTTGGCAGCAGATAAATCAGCACAGGTATCAGTACACAGCGAATCAGTATAGACTCCCTGCAGATCCCAATACTTGGGGCTGAGAAAAGAATTGAACTCCTTCGCTCCAAGAGATATAAAGGAGACTATCATGAATATAAACAACTGTACTAACTTTCTCATGTCATTCTTTATACTGTAAATTCATGGTTTATAATAAACACCAATTGGCACTAGCAATGTTCTTTAGCCAACGATTTTATACTGTTTCCACGAAATTAATGCGTTGAATTATATTCTGTTATTTCACCACAATCTTTACGCTGCCTGTATTGGTAGAGAACTCAGGAGCATAGAGACACTGCACAGAAGTAATGCCATTTGAGAACTGCCCTCGGTTGGTGACCACCAACGGATATTCAAAGACATACGTTCCCTTGCGGAGACGATTGAAGAAATAGTACATAGCCGCATCTTTAACCGACTGATAGTAGCCACAATGCTCGCTATAACGATAGCCAGAAAGAGTTTGCATAGGCTCCAGACAGGCAGCGCGCTGGTCTTTCAATGCCACATAATCCAGATCGCGGTCGGAACGGAGGACAAGACGCACAATCAGTTTGTCGCCCACCTTCAACTCTGAGTTGCTGTCGATGGACTTTAAAGCCTCTTTACCATTTTCAATGATTTGCAACATCACATTTTTCTCAATACTTAATCCTGTGTTGTTTGCCACCACTTTATCCATGTCTTCCTCAAACTGCCAATAGACAGCGCCCCAAGCAAGATTGTCGCCTTCGGCACTCTGCAACTGCACCTTCCCCATTTCCTGCGAGATCTGGCTGCCAGGTACGAACACAGAATAGTAACCGGTAGCGGCCTCTGCCTGTTCCGGCTCCACCAGTTTGTCGCCCATCTTAACGGTCACATGGTTTTCGTGATCGAGCCATGTGCTGCCCAACAAAAGGACATTGAGCGCATCGATGTTGGCAATGGTGTTATCCCAGTTTTGGGTGCGTTTCTGATTCAGCAACCAGATGCGGAGTTCATCTTGTTCGGCCTGGTTTGGATCTATCATCTGCAAGGCCTCCATTATACGTGTGTGAGTGCCAACTGGAGCATGGTCCCAAAGGTAATAGTCAGAATTTCGAGCCCAATACATTCCCATTTCATCAGAAGATGTGGAGAACTCGCGAAGAGAACGAACCACCTTCATCGCCTCGGCCTGATTTCCATTCTGATACAGGCACATGGCAGCAAGCGCTTTCCCGTACAAACCAAAGTCGGCCCATTGCTTTTCAACCAGACTAAAATAGAAATCGTAAGCCTCCTTACAATTTGCCTTTACCGGAATATCGGAGAACATAGTGCGCACCTGGAAGTAGTAAAGGTCTGAAGAAAAGAGATGAGCGTTCTTTTTATAATCTTTATCGTACTTTTTCAAGCGCTCAAAATCTTCGCGCAGTTTCTCATCGGTATATTCAACAGCACTGCGGATACAAGACTGGTCAACATCGGTAGGGATGCCCGCCTTGCTCAAGCGGCCAAAATTGTCGAGCACAAACAAGGTGCTGTGCAAGCCAGCATCCATCCCCTTAAACCAAGCAAAACCACCCTCATTGGTTTGCAGTTCGGTAAGTTTCTTCAACCAGAGACCGCAATTGGCTTGAATGGTGTTCAAATCGAACAAAGAGGACAGACGCTGCTTGTTTTCCGTTTCGTTTTTAGCATCGAGCACCCAAGGGGTTTCGTTGAGCAGCACGTTTTTCACCTCGTTGTTCTTCTCAAGGTTGGAGAGCAAAGACTGCTTGTCCGCCCCTTGCTGTTTCCACAACTCAATCACATTGAAGATACGCGGATTGCTGTTCGCAATGTGCTGTGCCAATTTGGAAGCAAAGAAAGCGGCAGACAGACTGATGGAGTTTTCGTGGTCTGCCTTGGCAACCGATGGCAAAGCCTGCACTGCATACCAAACCGGATTGGTGGCCATCTCCAACTTCAAGAAACGACTGTTGAGCGAAGCAGACTTGTTTTCCACCAGATTTTTGAAAGTGTATTCCCTCATCTTACCCCCACGCACATACATCGGCATAGACTGGGTGAGCACCACCCTATCAGAAAGGACAGGCAAAAGTTTTTGTTCGGCATCGGTGAAATCTCCAGAGACAGCCGACACACGCACCAGCAAAGCCTCCACCTTGCCCGGAACAGACACCGCCCAATCCACAGCCCCGTTTTTACCGGCTTCGAGAGTAAAATCGGCTGTCTTTTCCATTACAACGGTTTCGGTAACAGGGTCGAGCAACTGCAATTTTGCCACGCCACTGCATTTCCCGTCTGTGAGGTTAATCACCTTGGCCGAAAGCACGCATTCATCGCCATTACGCAAAAAGCGCGGATAGTTTGGCGACACCATAAAGTCTTTTTGCGACACAATCTTCTGCTCGATGTGTCCTTCATACAAATCGGAGGTATGGGCATAGGCCATAAACGACCATTCCGTCAGACTTTCCGGCATGGTAAATTCAAAATTCACATTGCCCTCTTTGTCTGTAGTGAGGTGTGGATAGAAGAATGCTGTTTCCGAAAAATCGGTACGCACCTTCATCTGCTGCTGTGGTTTGGAGATTTGCGCATCGCCGCCATTATCCGGCATACGACTCATCACATCGGCTGCAGGCGCTTCTTCAACAGATTCAACAGTCGCCGAGTTCACCATGTTCATTTTGGCCATTTGAGGTGCAGCACTTTTCATCATGGCACCACCACCAAACCCAATGGACTCTTCCATTTCAGCATCGTTTCCACTAAAGCCTAATGAGTAAAACAAACGACGGGAAATAGGAGAAGGGTTTTTCAGAACACGCCATTTGTCGAAATTGAAAGGAACAAACTGCGACTTGAAAGGTTCAGAGAAACTAAAACTTCGTCCGTATTCATGGGTAGGTTGTAAAGAACTGAACCTGTAATATTTAAAGAAACGTGTCAGATAGTTCAAACCATGATAAGCAAACTGGTCGAGCGAGGCGTCGTACATAAAAGCAAGCACTTCCGCAGACTTGTCGGCAGGCAACTGGATCTGCCATTTTTCCTTTGCACCCGGCAAAACCTTGTCGCGGAAAACAGTCAACTTAACAGGAATGTCCATAGACGCTTTCTTTTCATTCAAAACCAAGTTTTGTTTATAGAGCACGTCATCATAGACCATGAAGAAAGACACATTTAGCACCTCGTCACCCTTATTCAAAGCAAATTCAAAATCCTTGATCTCGTTGTTGAGCGAATACCATTTCTTTTCAGACGCTCCATCTTTGAAAGTTTTGATTACCAAAAGATTGGCATCTTTGCAAGAAGAGCCGACGCGCACCTTTTTCTTTTCACCAGGCGCCACGCTGAAATGATTGACATTCTCCGTCCAGAAGATCGTTTCCACAGGCGGACACTTGTCCGTATCGCGATAAAGAACAGTTTGGAACTTGTTTTCCACAGTTCTGCCTTTATCATCAGTTGCCGAAAAAAGGATGGTATAATTGCCCGAAGCCCAACCATCGGCGTTCAGTTTCAAAGAAAAACCATCTTTTGCAGAAGAAAGCACCTGGCCAGAAGCAAGCAGTTCATCACCTCTCATCACCTTATAAGACACCGTTTTTTCAAGCAACTTGTGGTTGAGATTCATCACCGAGAATTTTACATTCATCAAATCGTTGAAAGTGAGGCGTTCGTGTTGCGGACAACATATAGCCATACTTTCATCTCCCACAGTGACGAACCGCGATTGCTCGTGAGTTTCGCCATTAGCATCGGTCACCTTTGCCAAAACCTCATAATCGTAGCAGGCTTTGTACCCATCAAGTACCGATTTCTGAGGAACGAACGAGATTGTGAAATTGCCTTCGTCGTCGGTCATGGTATCATCTTCGCAAATAACCACCTCGTTGGCTTTTGAAGGCCACCAACGGAAGAAGTAGTTTGGCTTTCGGGTGACGGTGTAAGCCACCTTCGCCCCCTGCAATGGTGTGCCAAGCAAATAAGCAGCCTTACCCTTGACGTTTACCGTATCTTCAAAAGAGAAAGCCCCATCGGGTTTCACCAAATCGACATCGAAAGTAGGACGTTTATACTCCTCCACACGAATAGAATGGCGTGCGTCATTCACCTCCAAGGTATAATGTCCGCATTTGCCAGATGCAGGTATTACAAACGAAGAAGAAGCGGAGCCAAAACCATTGGTCTGCAGCCAAGATTCGCTCACCTTTTGGTAATTGGAATCGTACAAAACAGCCCGCAGCGAATAGTCGGCTTTCACTTTGGCATCCTGCTCTTTCACTTCATAGGCAATACACTTGAAATAAACAGTCTGACCTGGGCGATAGATGGCACGATCTGTCATAATCGAAACAGCGCATTCGGTAGTATTGTCATTTATACCGAGGCCATAACCGCGAGAACCATAAAAATGAATTAGGAAAACATCATCCTTGCCATCGGCAAGACGGACATAAGCATCATTGAAATTACACCCATCCACCTCCACTTCGCCGTTGGCATCGGTTTTCCGATCACTGTCTTTAGAAACCCCATTCCGGTCGGTCAACAAGAAAGACACGTTTTTCTTAGGAGCGCCATTCATATTGTCCACCACGAAAAAGTCAAAAGACTGTTCATGATTGCTATATAAAAGACTGAAATCACTTACCACAAAACATGCCGATTGCCCCTCGGCAGAGATCTCGTAAGCCCCATAATCCTGCGCAGGGATTTCAAGGACAGTATCGCTCATCACACAATAATCCGACTTATTGAATTTGAACTCAAAATCGGTCACCTTTTTCTTGGAGAGTTTCTTATGATCGGTATTGAAAAACTCGTCAGCAGAGCATGAGAATCGTGAAAGGGAGATTTTCAAGTCGGTAATATTGGCATAACGGACCTTCAGTTTTAAGTTGGTGGACTTGTGCACATGGTAACGGTCTAACACAATTTCGAGTTTCTTCCGATTCCAATCCCGCACCATATCCTTAAGTTTCGTTTTCAAAGGATGGTCAGGAAATTTCTGGACACCTTCCTCGCACAAGAAAATGGCGTCAGCAGGGAAAGCGCCATAACGTTTACGCAACTCATCGGAATCGTTGAAGTGCTGCGCCAAAAACTGGGCTTTTTCCGAGCGGATGAGCATGGATGCCGGCTCGTTGAAATAAGATTTCAAAAGGTTGTTCAGGGCGGCATTATACTCTTCATCGTTAATTATGAGACAATTATGTTTATACTTCAATCCAGACAGCACAGCCTCCACATAAGCCGACTTATCGGAATCGTTGGCGTGGAATTGGGCCAAATCGTCATACATTTTCACACATTCCTCCTTAGAGAATGAATCAAAGAATGGATTGACAAAACTGTAATTCTGCAGGAAGTCATATACAAGAAAGTCGTAAATCGTGGGACGGTAGAGACGGCTTTCTTTTCCGAGTTCAATTAGCGCCTCGTATTCTGAAGCCAAAGTGGTGCGGACCTGTGGTTCATTCAACGCCAAACCTACCAACTCGCGTATTTTCATTCGGAAAAGATTGGCTGACCATTCATTCACATCATCCGGAACGATGTCGGTCAGTTCTCGGCGTTGATCTATTTTATAGCGGTCGAACTTATAATAGTCGGCATACAACAGAGCTTCCTTGTAACGTGAAACAGCAAGAGCCACAGGATCGGAGATTCCGGATTGGAATTTATGAATCTCATCTATCTTGGTATTGAAAGAGATACCTTCAATGGAACTTTTCAATGAAAACCTCGTAAAAAGGCATCTCAAGAGTTGCGGATTGTTTTTGTGCTGAAGGGCATGCTTTTCAATACCATCCACAATCTCCAAAGCCGTTTTAGGGTTTTTACCAGCATTTTTTTCAACGGATTTCCATTCATCCTGATAATCAAAAGAAGACAATAGTCCAAACATAAGGCATAAATTTAAGGCTGCAAAATATTGTTTTAATTTAATCATAACTTTTCAGACGACAATAGATTGAAAACTATAAATTAGCGGTTTCCGACAAGAATCTTTTTATCGTTGACCAACAAGAACCCTGCAGGAGCAGGACGACAGACACACATATTGGACTGAACATAAAACCTGTCGATGAGGGCGCCTTGAACATTGACAACACGCACCCATGCACCCAGATCAGAAGTCTCCACCGTGAACTCATTCTGTCCGCCTGTCACCACAATATCACCATTCAGAGATCCCACATTATCCAACGCTGTGTAATCCCCAGCAAGGACTTTCAAATCGGCCTTTGGAAGCAAGATCCAACGCTGTTGGCTTGCCGAATTCTGATGGTTGAAAGAAGCCGGCGAAACCGTTTGTCCGTCATTGTTGGCAGAAAGTGTTTTAGGCTGATTCGTACCATTGGCAAAGACCAACCAGTAGGATTTCATATTGAAATAATCGTTTGCCACATTTTGGCGAGAGCCTAACATCTGAATGCCGAAACTTTCGTTGGCTGCGCCAAACACCTGATTCTCGACATTGGCCAACGCCAGACCGTTTGCCGAATTTCTCACCTCATACAACTGCGTGACCGGATTGAAACGAATCTGCCAGGCGCAAGCATCATCATCCAACACCGATTTCCAATTTTTTTGTTCGATGGAGCAACCACCATTTTCGCCAGCCTTCAAGACCTTGATGTTGCTGCCGAAAACAGAGTTTGCAGGAATCAAATAATACAAGCGATCGTCGTTTTGGGTGAAAGTGTAGGCAGGGGAAGCAAAAGCCCCATAGACCGGCGGCAGAAAGTCCTCACCCAAAGCCTGAATGATGAGGGCGTTGGCGTAATACAGCATGCGGGATCCATCATCTTCGTTGGCCCCGTTCACGCCATAAGGCCAGAAATGCGTCTTATCGCCTTTCAAATGAGCATCGTCGGAATTTTCCAGGAAACAAAGCACCTGATCGGAACGTTCTCCCAACCAGAATCCGCTGCTCACGTTTTCGCGATAGACAGCCGAATTGTACCAGCGGTCTATCGTTCCCACACCTGCGGCATGACACATTTCGTGCTGAATAGTGCCCGTTCGTTGGTAACCTGCATTCGGGCCGACACGCATAGATCCGCCATAACTGCAATCGGCAGTTGGAGTGCTTGCACCATAAGAGACCGAAATACGTAATCCATTGATGCTGGTGAGATTGTTCCAAATATCCACAGCATCGGCAACAGCCTTGTTTATCCTGTCGTTTTCCTCATCAGAGCCACCATTGTTGTAGGTCCAAGAGACATTTCCCATAGGCAAAGTGGCTATCTTGACGGCATCACCATAGCCGACAGCGTAGGAGGTAGAAATGGCGTAGGGGCGAATATAGTAAATGGTGGCAGGCTGAAGCCCCTGCATCACATAGATAGCGCCATTGTTATTATAAGACAACGTAGAACGATTGTCCGTCACCAACGGATCGGGGTGCGTTGCCCAGCAGAAACCACGCTCCATGATATTGTTTCCGGCAAAAGAAGCACGTCCGAAAGCCATCGTCGCGCCACGCGCCACCCTTTCGTTGGTCGTGACAACCGGAGCAACGCCCGATGCATTCGCCACCTTAAACATCAGTTCCGCCGACTGCAAATCCCTTACCGCAGCATCCACCACAGCCAAGGGCAAAGTTTCATCTTCCAAAACCGAAACAGCCGCCGAAATTGAAGCAGCAAAAACCTCGGCATCTTTCATTTGCTTTTCATATTGACTTTGCGCGTTTTCAATTTCACCGGCCAACGCCCTGTATGCAATCAGGGAAGGCTGAACCTCTCCCACAGCCTGTTTCAGCATCGAAGAAACAGATACCAAAATCGCAAGATTCGGTTGGTCTAACCATGCTTTCGCGTCATTGATAGCCGACAGCAACCGTTCACGCAACGATTCATTCATCCGTTCATTTGCCAAAGCCTCCGCCACAGAAACTCTTTTTGCCAACTCCCGCGCATAATCTTCCATAGAAGCCGCAGCATAATAAAGACGGAAATTATCCACAGCAATCCAGTTGCCTGATGCATTGAGCGCCTTAAACGCAACAGACAAATCCGCATCAATATGTGTGAACTGCAGAGCATAATCCTTTGCAGACGTCACTTCCACACTGTCATTATCGGCTACCAGCCAGGCACCGGTCTGATTGGAATTTTGGTCCTGCTGAATGTTTTGCGCTACGGCCTTCAACACATAAATGCCCAACGGTAAATCGCCACCCAAACTTTGAGAAACCACAGCAGAGCCAACAGCGGCACCTTTTGTCACCCATTTTTCCACATAAACACTGCCATCCTTTGGCGCAAAAGAAGTATTAGACTGGGTTTGGAAACCAGATTGCTTCCAACCTGCAAACTTATCTTCAAAACTTGGGTTTACAATAGAAGCTGTGAAATCCACAGGACTGGCCAAAGTGGAGTTGGCCCATTTATATAAAACAAGTTGCTCTTTGATTCGCTTATCGGCAATAAACAAAGCAGCATAGTCCGCAGAGGCATCATCGGCAGCCGCCTGCCCATCATCTATCCGTTTTTTCAATGCGGCAGCCTCCTTTCCAGAGCCTGCTCCGTAAACAGAAATGGCTTCCTGAAGGGTATTTTTCAACTGTTTTCTTATGTTTGCTATCAGTTGAGCATTGTCCCCGACCATAATCAGACGGACAAAATCGACCACCACCTTTGCCGAATTGGCAGAGCCATTGGGAGCACCCTTAAACCCGATTTGCACACGCCCTTCGGTCTGTACCGACAGCGAGAAAGCAACCTCATCCAGCGACCAGGCATTTTGCGGAAAAACCGACAACGTGGAATTGACCGCCGCACCAGCCCTCGGCACCCAAGCCAACAAACTGCCACCATTGGAAGAATTACTACCATTGTAGAAAGGCGCCTGTAACTTGTATGAGCCAGCAGGCAATTCGACCGACTGATAAAACATCAGAGATTGTTCCCAACCAGTGCTCAATGCCAACACACCACCCGACTTTCCATCATATCCCTTAGACGGGACCTTGCCATAGGTGTTGAAAGTCTTGGAAGTCCCCAGTTCGTAAACACCCGTCACAGTATAGTCCACACCAATATCTTTCCGCCAGCCAAAAACAGGCAGGATCTCCTGACTAACATTGCCGGCATCAGAAACCCTGTAATCGAAATGCGAGGCATCATCAAAACCAGCATTCGACAGATAAAGTTCGGTAACATCTATGTCGGCCCATACATTGTGAACAGGAGCCACCAGCAAAAGGGCAGAAAGCAATCGTTTTATCATGTTATCAGTGGTTATTAGTTGCAAATATCCTCCTGTATCTTCTTATACTATAAAGAGAGGATCGGGAGGTGAAAAATTCAAACAATTTCAAAAAAACAAACGCCAAACAACTTCAATATGTTCGGCGTTTAGTCAAAATAAGTAGCTCCGCTGGGAATCGAACCCAAATCTAAGGTTTAGGAAACCTTTGTTCTATCCATTGAACTACAAAGCCATCAAAATTTCAAATGCAAAGATAAAGAAAAAAAATCAGTCGGTAAAAGATTTGAGTTCAAAATGCTCACCATCAAAAACACCATAAGTAAACTGGGTCATCCACTCGCCAAGGATAGCCACTTTCGCCTTTGCTGAGTCTGATTCAATATCGAACATTTTCGCAATATGCCGATGTCCGAAAATATAGAAATCCACATTTTTATGCTCCGCGAGGTGCTGTTTCGCCCAAATCAGTTGAAACTCTTTGTCTTCACCCAAGAAACTCTCGGTTACCTTTCCCTGTTTACTCTTTCTACTGTGATTAGCCCATTTGAAACCAAACGGGATCGTGAGATCAGGGTGTAACCAACTATAGAGGAACTGGCAGAATTTATTTCGGAAAAAGCAACGCAAGAAACGGAACGACCAACTGGGGTCGCCCAAGCCATCGCCATGCGTAACATAAAACCTCTTGCCACACAATTCCTCCTGCCATACATCATCAATAACCTTCACGCCACATTCCTTTTCAAGATAATCCCACAGCCAAATGTCGTGATTGCCATTGAAAATGAAAACAGGTATTCCCGCATCGTGAAATTCCGACAACTTGCCAAGGAAACGGGAGAAGCCGCGAGGAGCCACAGAACGATATTCATACCAATAATCGAACATATCGCCCACCAAAAACAAACCTTCGCAAGTAGCCTTAATGGAATCCATCCAACGCACAAAGCGTTTTTGGGCCTGAATGGGGTCTTCGTATAATTTTAGCCCGAAGTGGGCGTCTGAAGCGAAATAATACATCTGAAGATTCTCAAATCACATAAGACCCAACTCCAATTTGGCTTCATCCGTCATCATGCTCTGATCCCACATCGGTTCAAACACCAGTTGGATATCCACCGAAGAAAGCCCCTCAATTGATTCAATTTTCTGACGCACATCTTCCATGATGAAATCGGCAGCCGGACAATTTGGTGCGGTAAGGGTCATCTCAATAGAGCAAGCAGCCTTTTCATCGACCTCAATCTTATAAATCATACCAAGATCGTAGATGTTCACCGGAATTTCAGGGTCGTAAACCGTGCGCAGCATCTGCACAATCTTCTCTTCAAACGGGAGAAATTCGTTACTTGCGAGCGAGACCTTCACATTCAGTCCGCCATTGTTTTGTTCTTCTATATTATTTTTATCTTCCATGACAAATAATCAGGTGAAAAGATTTCACCACTGTTTTTATATTCAAATTACATCAAAGGACTGAAAAGACGCGCCCAAGACTCACTAAGCTTCTGCAAGCGGGGACGTTCCTTCCACTTATCCGGATCAATGAGGGTGGATTTGCCCAGATCGTCCATGAAAATTTCCTTCAATCTCAGAGCAAAGTCGGCATCGTAAATCCAAGCGTTGATTTCAAAGTTTTGCTCAAAGCTTCTGAAATCCATATTCGCAGATCCCACAGTAGAGAGCATATCGTCGATAACGATGGTCTTGCTGTGCAAAAATCCGGGTTCGTAGAAATACACCTTGATGCCAGCCTTCTGCATATCGTCGATATAAGAGCGTGAACTGCTGAGAGCGAACTGCGCATCGGAATAACGAGGGATGATAATGCGGACATCCACACCCCCCAACGAAGCCACCTGGAGCGCAGAAATGATAGGCTGAGGAGGCAAGAAATAAGGCGTTTCCAAATAAATCGTATGTCTCGCACGGGAAATGGCCAAAAAGAACATCTGCATCACAGATTCCCACTGGCTGTCGGGGGCAGAAGACACAATCTGGATGAGACTATTACCAACGACTTCGCTCGGATTAGGATAGAAGAGCGCATCATTGTCGAGGAGTTTCTGTGAGACAAAATACCAGTCTGAGAGGAAACAACGCTGCAAACCATGGACCGCATCACCCTCTACGCGCATATGCGTATCGCGCCAAGAGCCCCATTTTAGTCCGTCCACATAACGGTCTGCCACGTTCATGCCACCTGTGTAGCCCACAGAACCATCGATGACAACAATTTTACGATGGTTGCGATAATTGATGCGACTGCCGATAGCAGGGATAGAGACCTTAAGGAAACAGAAAATCTCGATACCCGCCTTCCTCATATCGCGGACAACCGATTTTTTCATTTTCCAACTTCCCACATCATCGATGATGACACGCACCTTGACCCCCTCTGCCACTTTACGTTTCAAGACATCAATCAGTTTCGTGCCAATCTTATCGGAATTAAAAATATAAAACTCAATATGAATGTATGACTTTGCTTTTTCAATATCGGCGAACAACGCATCGAAAAAAGAGACACCGTCGGTGTAAACATCGACTTTGTTATTGACATACATACTGGCATTGCAACTATTCAACGCCATAAAAGCCAAGTTGCGATATTGTTCGGGGAAAGATTTTTCAAGAATCGGGTTGTTTTTTATCACTTCGATACGTTCGTGCCACTTATCGATGCTGCGGCTCGACAGCACCATTTTTTTACGCAGATTCTTACCCACCAGAATATAAAACACGAATCCCGCTACCGGAAAAAGCAAAAGCACAAAAATCCAGGCAATCGACTTCACCGGATTTCTGTTTTCCATGAGGATCATGAAAATGGTAGATATTGTAGTAACTGCGTATATTATCAGTACAAGAATGGTAGTTACTTCCCAAACCATGACTTAAAAAGATCTAAAGTGTGTTTTCACAATATTACGGAGTGTAAAGTTACAAAAAAAAGGCGAGATACGAATTTTTCTTATGTTCAATACTTCAAAAATAGGCAAAAAAAACAGACTTCGGGAACAAAAAAAGCGCAGTGGCAAAGATGCCACCGCGCTATAACTTAAAAATGAAAAATCAAATTAAGCGAAGAGGTCAGTTGAGTCGATCAACTTAGAGCTCTGAGCTGCAGCCTCAGCGAGGTTGATGTCAGTGTCAGAGATCTGAGAGAGGTACTGAAGAGAAGCATAAGCAACCTTGCCATTGTATTCAACTTCAGCCCAGTCGCCGTTGATGCCAGTAACCTTGAGGACATCACCCTTGGCAGCAGTGCCGAGGATAGCGCCTTCAGTAGAAGCAGCAGCACGGATGTTGAGGTTTTTGCTGTTGGTAGTTACTTCGTAAGCATTTTCAGCCTGTGCGAGGTAAGCAGCAGCGCAATAGCCAGACTTGCCATTAACTTCAACCTTAGCCCAACCGTTTTCTACAGAGAGAACTTCAACGAGAGCACCCTTAGCGAGTTTAGCAACAACAGCAGCAGAAGTATCACCTGCAGCGCGAACGTTCAAGTTGCCTTCTTCTGTCTTTACTTCAAAAATGTTTTTAGCCATGATTCGAAAAAATAAAATAAGGTTAGAAAAATCAGATGCTGTTTAAAGTTCCCCATAAACAAAGAATTAAACAGCATCTATGAAATAAAAACCAGGAAGAAATTACTTCTTGCTGAATTCGAGTTCTTTCTTAACGATGTTTTCGCCTACAGTCTTGAAGAGTTCAGTCAACTGAGCCTTATCTGCTTCAGAGAGAGCATCAGCAACAGCCTTGATGTTAGTTTTGAATTCGTTGTACTTTTCAGCAGCAGCCTTGAGATCTTCAGCGTTTGCAGCAGCCTCAACGAGCTTAGCGATTTCACCGAGCTGTTCCATTGCAGTAGGAGCGACTACAGCAGTTTCAGCTGGAGCTTCGGTTGCTTCAGGAGCTGGAGCTTCAGTAGCAGTTGGTTCTTCAACAACTGGAGTTTCCTGAGTTTTAGACTTGCAAGAAGCGAAAATCATTGCCAAAGCGGCAACACCGATAACGAAAAGTTTTTTCATTTCAATTAGTAATTAAAATTGTTTAAAATTCTTGATAATAATGTAGGAATAAACAAAACACATCTACGCTCACGGGCGATTTTTCAAACCATTTATCCGCGTTTAGCAAGGCGTAAACTGAAACCGATGTCAACTCCTCACATCACAAAATTGCATTATTCTTTTAATATATCCAAAAAAATGCAAAAAAATCTAAAAGAATTATGAGCAAAAAAGAGTGTCTCCACGCGAATATAGATATAGTTTGGCAAGAAAAAGATATAATTGCCATAAAATAACTAAATTTGCAGAACATAAATCTGAAAAGCTGTTTAAATTTTTGTGAACTGCTTCTTTTGGGCTTTTTATAGGTCTTTTTCGTCTGTTTTGAGTGAATCTTCAGTCACAATGGACATCCATTGCACATTTCAGATTTCCTTCAAAACATCCTGAAAAATCCACTTATAAAAATCTCCAACAAAAAATTCAAACAACTTCTTATAATTTTAGATAGAAAAAAAACAATATGGAGAACAACTTGATGGATAGGATGTTGTTTGACCACAGTAATAATGTACGGACTTGATTGCCTACCGGGCAAACAAGTCCGTTTTTTCATAAAGGATGATGGATTATTGCTGAGATAATAAGCCGAGAGGCATGCCATTATAATTCCTCAAATAAGTCACTTAGTGTGACTTCACCTTGGATGTTTTGCCAGCCTTCATTATGAGCAACACCTTCTGCGGTTATCATGGTCAGGTGTACAGATTTGTTTGTCCCGGTAAGAGAAATGAAAGCATTCCTTCTGTCTCTCATCCTTTGCGCATAATCTGCAGATATTGAATATATTCCACTAGTAAATTTCATTTCGCAGAGATTTATAGTTTTATCGCCTCTGTCGATTATCAAGTCGATCTGACCACCTTTATGGTTATTGCCAGAAGAATCGGTAAATGCATTCCATGAAAGGGTACACACATTGCCGAGGACACCTAAGATGCCTAATTTATGGCGGATTTCCTGAATATGGTGGAGACAGACTTGCTCGAATGCGTAACCCTCCCATGCTGAGATGTCTGTTTGTATATGACTCCAGTAATGGATGTCTCCACCGTTATAAGATTTGACAAAACGCAAATAATACAGTGTGTATAGGTCGGTCAGCTGATACATTATATCTCTTTCCGTTTTTCCGAATGCAGAATATTTACGGATGAAATCGCAGTTGCAAAGGTCGGCAAGCACATCGGAAAAATAACCGGTGTCTTCGCATTTTATTTCGGCGAGGATTTCCTGACGGGTCATCCCTTTCATTTTCCTTGATAGGCATTCAACGACCTTTCTATATAATGTTGACTCTTTAAATAATGATTTGAATAGGTACCCGTACTCGGATTTCAATGGTGCATCCACACTGAAAAAGAGACGGTCTATATTTTGAGCAACACTTTCAGATTTACGCATCATATTTAGATAGTAGGGGGTACCTCCCATTACCATATATGCTTCGGTCACCTGTCTTTTAGAAAGCGAAACCCCCCTGGACTCTAAAAATTGGTCTGTTTCAAGAAGATTGAAGGGCCTAAGGTAAATGGATTGCGTAACTCGATTGTGAAGTCCCCCCTTGTTACCTAACAGTTTGTTTGTCATCCAAGTTGTTGCACTTCCACATACGACCAGTTTTAGGTTGTCTTGCTTTGACGCCCATTCGTTCCAGAACAATTCAAAAGCTTTCATGAAGCGGGATCTTGAGGTGTCTAACCAAGGCAACTCATCAATAAAGATCAAGATCCTATTTTGAGTTAGCTTTCCACTCAAAAACTTTTCAAGGCAAAAGAACGCCTCCATCCAGTCTTTGGGAACTTTGGTTTTGCGACCAGAGTACTTTTCCAGTTGATGGGAAAAATTGGTCAGTTGCTCCTTTTGTGTCCCTTCATATATACCTGTGAAATAGAAATCATATTTATCGCCAAACAATTTGTCGATAAGAAATGTCTTTCCTATGCGTCGCCTACCATAGACTGCTACAAATTCGGCTTTGTGGCTATCGTAGAGTTCCTGCAATAAGTTGATCTCTCTTTTTCTTCCAATTAGGTCATTAATCATATCGTATATTCTTTATGCTACAAAAATACAATAATTCAATTGATTAAATAAAAAAATTGCGTTATATCACTACGGTAACCTATTTTTTTTAACAGTTACCGTAGTAGTATAGCATATTTTCTGATAAATAACACTGGCATATACTTTGCATGAGCGAGAATATGACAATAGGAGCCTTATCAAAATACAGGAATATATAGGAATACTAATAACTAGACGATGACTATTACCTATTTAGAAGTTGTTTAAATAATTGCGAACTGCTTCTTTGGGGCTTTTTATTGGTCTTTTTCGTCTGGTTTCCTACCAATTATTGAACTCATTCTCTGCAAATTTTATTGCAAGAATATAAAAGATATGGTATTTGACAAAATTCCAACACTTAATTTACAACTTCTAAAATTTTGCCAAGACGTTTTTTTTGCCTATCTTTATTTCACATTTTGATTAAAATCACCCTCCTTGAAAGCAAAGCAGACATGACAGGCACCTTATATTTAATACCCAACACATTGGGAGAGAGCGAACCAGAAAGCGTATTTCCACCCCGCAACCGGGAAATCATCCTCAGCATAAAGCACTACATTGTGGAAGATGTGCGCACAGTACGCCGATTTCTCAAAAAAGTAGATAAGAGCATCGACATCGACAGCCTCACATTCTACACGCTCAACAAGCACACCGACCCCAAAGAGGTGGCCAGTTACCTGAAGCCTATCGCAGAAGGGCAAGATGTGGGGGTGGTGAGCGAAGCAGGCTGTCCGGCCATTGCCGACCCGGGAGCCGACGTCGTCAGCATAGCGCAGAAAAAAGGATACAAAGTGGTGCCACTGGTAGGTCCTTCATCCATTCTGCTGGGATTGATGGCCAGCGGATTCAACGGACAGAGTTTTGCTTTTGTGGGCTATCTGCCTATTGATGAACCAGAACGCAGCAAAACCATCAAACGATTGGAAAGCAGGGCACACAATGAAAACCAGAGTCAGATTTTCATTGAAACCCCTTATCGCAACATGAAACTGATGGAGCAGTTGCTGAATGTATGTCAAAGCAGCACTTTGCTTTGTGTGGCCTGCGACGTGACACTGGAAAGCGAATACATCAAGACAAAGACCATAGCCGAATGGAAGAAAGAAAAACTTCCTGAACTAAACAAGCGACCAAGCATATTCATACTTTATTAGAAGATGTTTTAGAAACTGTTTGTTTTTTTGCGAACTTCTTCTTAAAACGAATTACAGGAGCCGCTGCAAACAACTGTTATAGACACGTCACATGAAAAACACGAAAGGTATCACATATTTAGCAATAAGCGCCTTATTCACGTTTTCATTGCTGGTCTGTGGTTGCAGGAACGAGAAACCAGTGACTACAAAAGACAGCATACCGGAAAAGAAAACAGTGAAAGTGGGCACTTTGAGCCAGTCCATCTCCTATTATGAAAAAGGAGAGGGAATGACAGGTTATGAATATGAGAGTGCGAACAACTTCGCGCTCAGCCTTGGCGTGGAGGCAACCTATACCGTATGCAAAGATGAAGACGAACTGATAGACTTCATCAACAAAGGTAAAATAGACATTATCGCCTACCCTATCGTGGTAAGCAACGAGAACAAGCAAAAACTAATCTTCTCCGACCACACCTACATCACCCGCCAGGTATTGGTGCAACGCAAAGACAGCGTCGCACAAATAAAGAAAGGGGCCAAAAAGAAACACAAATCCAAGAAAAAGTCACCTGCCGCAGAAGACACCATAAAAAGCAGCCTACTGACAGATGTAACCGACTTGATTGGGAAAGAAGTGTGGGTAACAAAGGGGTCTAAATACGAAGAAAGACTGCACAACCTGAACGACGAGATCGGCGGAGGCATAAAAATCAAAGTCTGCGAGAACGGCGAAAGCGTGGAAGACCTCATAGACAAACTGAGCAAAAAAGAGATTGACTACACCGTATGTGACGAAGTGATTGCCAAGGCCAACAGCATCGAATATGAGGACATAGACCTTAGCCTGCACATCAGTTTTGAGCAACGCGCAGCCTGGGCCGTGAAAGACAGTGCGATGCTGCAAAAGGTGAACGACTGGGATAACAAACCTTTCACAAAAAAACTATGCTCGGACCTTTACAGAAAACACTTCACAAAAGACGACAAAAAACAGAAGAAATACGTTGCACCAAGAAACGTGCCACAATGTGCCTATAAGATTCCTGAAGGAGAAAAAAGCATATCCAACTACGACCCTTATTTCAAAGAAGGAGCAAAGATTGCAAATTGCGACTGGCGCTGGTTGGCCGCCATTGCCTTCCATGAAAGCAGATTCCGACCAGACCTAAAAGGGTACAGCGGATCATACGGTTTAATGCAGATCATGCCAAGCACCGGTCTGAAAATGGGAGCAAAAAACATTGAGAATCTGTATGACCCAGAAGTCAGCGTGACCATAGCAAGCAAATACATCCGGGAAGTGCAACGTATGTATAAAGAAGCGAGCGACCCCAATGAGCGCATGAAACTAACCCTTGCGGCATACAACGCAGGCATTGGCCATGTGAAAGACGCCAGAGAACTGGCAAAAAAATATGGGAAAGACCCGAACGTCTGGACCGACAATGTGGAAGTGTTTATGCGCAACATGAGCCACAAGGAATACTATGCGGACTCTGTAGCCAAACATGGTTACATCAACGGTAACTTTGTGTGCAACTATGTGAATGTGATCAGCGAAAAATTCGAACAGTATTGCGGGAAGTGAGTTGTGAGTTGTGGGTTGTGAGTTGTGGGTTGTGAGTTGTGGGTTGTGATCAATGTTTGGAAATATTGAATAAATGAAGTAATTTTGTGGGGACAATCGAACTGGGGCTTCCCCACAAAGGGAAAAGCAAGATGTTTTCACGAAACACATAAGCCCCCCAGTTGATTTCAATACCTGTCGGATTGAATCTGGCAAAAATATGGAAAGAACAGATATGGAAAACAAAACAACAAACACCCAAATTTACGAGACAGTATCAGAAAACGTAGAAAAACTCGGTTCTGTCATTCCAACCCAATTAGCAGAAGACACACACAACGCTCTGCACAAATTGCACAACGCACTGGGCGGCGATGTGAGCGGATTCGTTGCCAAACGGCTGCACATGACAGCGAAAGAATTGAAAGACAGCCTGGCAGCCGAGCAAGTGGATGGAGTGGCGCTTGCGATTTACAACATTGAAATGCGCGGTAAATCGGTCATCATTGGCGACCAGACCGGTGTGGGAAAAGGCCGACAGGCTGCCGCCATGATTCGCTATGGATTAAACGCAGGATACCTGCCCATCTTCTTCACCGACCGCCACACCCTATTCAGCGACATGTATCGCGACTGCAAAGCCCTTGACATCCAGAGCAAACGTCCGTTCATCGTAAACGCAGGGGCATCCATTGTAGATTTCGACATCGAAAAAGAAAGCGATTACGCAGAAGATTATGAAAACATCTGGGGAGAAGACGGAGAGATCGATTTAGACAAACTGGAAGAAAGAATGATGAGGCGCTATCAAAAAGAATATGAGACCGTATTCAAATCACCTTCCGCCAAAGAACTTGCATCCATCTTTGCATCAGGAGACATTCCCAAAGACACCTACGATTATGTGATGATCACCTACTCGCAACTACAAGGAGCCAAGAAAGATCAAACCAGACTCAACTTTCTTAATTCCGTTTGTAAAAAACACCGTGTGCTTTTCATATTCGACGAAGCCCACCGCAGCAGCAGTGTATCCGCAGGGAAAGTGTCCATCATCACACAGAGTATCAATTTGTTGCTGTCGGAAAACAAAGACACCCAATGCTTGTTTTTGTCCGCCACATTTGCCAAAAGACCGGAGAGTTTGATCACATTCATCAACCGAACCGCACTCGGAGAAGCCGCCACTGAATACACACTCAACAATGCGCTATCCAGCGGAGGTGCACCCATGCAAGAATTTGTATCAAGTTGTTTAGCCGCAGAAGGTCAGATGCTGCGCCGGGAAAATTCAAGCGAAGGGATTCCAGACCCCACCTATACCTACCTGGAAGACGAAATTGCCCAGCATTCAGAACTGTTTGACAAGGTGATGTATTATTTCCGTGAAATCGTTCAACTATCCGATTTGATTAAAAACAACGTCGCAGCCGCAGCAGAACGAGAGGCCACCCTATTATCCGAGTTTAAGCCATACGCTACAAGACAACAACTATTCTACATCAACAAAGTGCTTCTTTTGTCGCTAAAAGCAAAAAACGTGGCACAAGCAGCCATAAAAGAAGTAAAAGCAGGACGATGCGTAGTGATTGGGATGAGCGACACACTTGAATGCATACTGCAAGATGTGACTGTAGATGCGGAAGGTCATGCCAAAGGCGACTTCAGCACCCTGCTTTTGCGCTTATTGGAAAAGACCGTTTTCGATGACAAACTGGGGATGAATGTTTTCACCTGCGCACAAACAGACAGTCAAGACACCAACCTGAGCGGTCTGGGATTTGATGAAATAGAATACATCTACAATTCAATCAAAAACAGCATTCAAAACGAGATTTTTCGTATTCCGATGTCGCCAATAGACGTCATACGTCAACTCATCAGCCAAGAGACATTCACAGCATCCAACGGAGAAGAAAAACCAATCCGTTTCGAAGAATGCACAGGCAGAGCGCGTCAACTGGAATACTTTTCACCAGAAGGAGATGACGACTACATCAACGCGAAGATGACATCGCGTAAAAAAAGACATTCCAACCTGATATTCAATGATTTTCAGAACAATCATTTAGACGTCATCCTCATCAACGCCTGTGGAGCCATTGGTGCGAGCGCACACGCAATCGCCACCAGCGAAGTGTCCGACGAAGAAGTACGCCAGCGAAAGATGCTCATTGTGCAAAACGACTTAGACGTCAACATCGACTTGCAGAAACGTGGTCGCATCAACAGAACCGGGCAACGCGCCGACCTTCCACCACTCTACGAATACATCATCACATCAGTCCCATCGGAAAAGCGCCTGAACATGATGCTCAGGGCCAAACTCCGTTCGCTAAGCGCCAACACCACAGCCGACCAAGATCAGGATAAAGCCCAGGCCGACTTTATCGACATCAGCAACAAATATGGCAATGAAGTGGCAACCGAATATCTGGATGGCCACCCAGAACTTGGCAACCTGCTCGGATTGAAAAAAAACGTGAAAGCCAGCCAGCTGCTCGCCCGCATAGCCATGCTGAGCGTGACAGCCCAACAGGAAATCGTCGATGACCTGTTTTCAGCCTACACATCGCTGGAAGAAGAACTGCGACGTCTTAACCAATGGGATTTGGAACGCGAACACAGAGATTTTGAGGCACAAATAGAAAAAGAAGGACTGTTCAGCACCGGAAAAGGCACCACAAAATTTGGAGGATGCTCTTACCTTGGCACCTATCTCTGCAAGCAGAAAACCTACCCGCTCCAAGGCAAACAAATCATTGCCACAGTAGCCGAAAACGCCCCAAAAGCAGGAGATGACACGAACATAGCGAAACAGATAAAAAGCTATTACACCAAACAAAACAAACGCGTGAGACAACGCTACAGCGAGCGAAAAGACATTTTGGAGAACAGCACCAAACTTTACCTACAAAAGTATCTGACCGATGAAGCAGAAGCCATCGACTATATGGTGATAGCGGAAAACGACTACGAAAAATGGGGAGCCGATGTGCAGAAGATGATCATTATGAGACCTCATTCAGAACTCATCATCAAAAAAATGCTGCTGTATGGGAAAAGCATAAAAGAACTGAAAGCACACGAAAAACGCGACTTGAAGGAACTCAGTCAACAGAGAGAACGACTTGAAGAAGCTCTTGATTCATTCAAAATCGGAGACTGTTTCGACAATGTTGACTTCATCATCAACGGAGAAGAAACACCAGAGAAAGTAATGGCTGTGCTGAAAGACATCCGATTCGGGAAAAACGAACGCCAACAATTCCTGCCCGGCAAGGTGGAGTTCATCTTCGCCTTATCATCGGTCTATACCGAACTGCGCATCAATTTAGTACACAACAAGAAATGGAGCAGTTTCAACCGTTTGATGAGCATCTACCACCGTTCAAAAAAAATCTCGTTCAACGAGAAAAAATGGAATCAGGAGATTGCGAAAAACAACAATCGAATCGTAAAGCGAAACATCATCACAGGCAATATATTGGGTGCTTTTGTCCACCCCGACGTAGCAGCATTGAAACCGCGCTTCATCACATTCACCCTCTCAGCAGACGCAAACGGCAAACACGACATTTGCAACGGTCTTTTGCTGCCTGTGAGCGAGGAAAACCTCAAATCGATATTGCAAGATGTGTCGCTTCCACTCAATGAAGCCCTCCGTTTCGTCAACCAGAAAAACAAAGTCTATTCCATATCCGGAATTGGAGTCGGACTGACAGTCATGCCAGTTCAATCCGGAAACCACAATGGTTATGATTTCGTATTCAGCATAGGAGAGAAAGAAAGCCGAAATTTTGAAAATGACATCCGATTTGATGCCATAAGAGACTATTTCATTGGCGAAATTTCAAAATCCGCAATCAGGGAGACAGGGAAAGGGCGCGTTCCACTCAAGCGCTACAGCACAGGTCCAATAGCCTTCAAAAGCAAAGCCTTTGAAGCAATAGCATCGTTGCTGACCGACCTGGGCGCAACCGCCATTGTGCCACGCAACCAACTGAGCGTGGGAGACGTAAACAATTACCAATCCCAATCGCGCATTAAAGACAAAGAAGAATGGGAGAAACTGGAATGGAAGGGGAAAAAAGGCTGCATCACTCCACCCACGAAAGAACACACCACCATCCAACTCGCCGAACCAGAAACAACAGAAGAAAAGAAAGGGCGCAGCGTGACCCGCTATTCAGAGCCTGTATTATTGGCCAAACAAACACTTATGCTGGAAGGTGCGTCATTAGAAAAAGACACCGTAAAACAAGAACTAAAAAACCTCTATTTAGCATGGGGGGATTACCGCACCAAAATATTCTGGGTGGTCCAACTGCGAGTCGTCATTCAACAAATTCTGACGAAAAGTGATGCCAACAAGACTGTCAGTTTCAAACATGGCAACATTCCCTATTTTCTGACACAACTTGCCAACAGCGAACACCTTGACAAAGCAGGAGAGTATATCAAACGATTTGAAAACGAGATGCTTTTCATGGCACCATCCAAAGAAACCGTCGAAGCATTTATCAACGACAGTCCGTGTGACTCCGAACTTGACGCCATGCGCACAAGTCTGCAAAAATACCTTGACGGGGAGACAGACGTGATTGAGCCTTTTTGAGACTTCTATTTTTCAGTCACATACACTTTTTGGTTGGCATAGCGCACTTGCAACTGATAGCAAACAGACGTCAGATCAAGAGAAGGACAATATGCGCTATAAGACACCCCTCCCAACCCTAAAAAAGTATGGATGAGATGCGCAGAAGAAACAGGTCTATCCTTATGATTGGACAAACTGCCAAACAAACCCTGATTGGCAGCACAATAGGCAGCATTACAAAAGACATACATCGGCACATTCACATGGGCTGGATGATGTCCAAAAGAAGCGTCGGAATCAAAGACATTCTGTCCGTGATCGCTCAAAAAAACGAGTGAAGTGCGGGCAGAATCATCTTTTACCACAGCCAACACGCAAGCCATCACACTATCGGAGAAAGCGACAGCATTGTCGTAATGCGCCACAATCTCTTTCTCGGCATCAGTTTTCGCCAAAGACGAGACTGGCACATCATCAGGAGAAAACAACATCCGCGAAGAAGGGTAACGCTTGTCATAACTTGGATGGGCGCCATAGAGATGCATCACGATAAATTTCTTTGGCGCAGTATCGGCCAGAGCATTACGCAAATGAGGCAAGAGCGCATCATCGAACTGATTGAGAACCACATCGCTTTCATATTCCCGGAGCCACACTGCAGAATCGGACAATTCGGCGATAGGAGTGGCGCAATCCATATACTTCCCCAAACGCTGCTGATTGGACAACCAAAAACATTTATAGCCAGCCGCTTTCATCACAGCCACCACATTTGGGAAATCGGCCCACTGCTCACAATCAGACTCCGGGCGATCGTCCATAAACGTAAACAAACGTGAGACCGTTTCCTCCGTGCTGCAATAAGGCGAAATCGCATCGGAGAAAAGCAGGAAACCGGGTTCATTCTCCCACGCGGAGGAAAAACGATTTGTCGCCAAAGTGTAGCCATAAGAAGAGCAATGGCGGGTATCCACCGACTCACCTAAAACAACTATCACATTATCTGCCACATCTTTTGTGACAATTGACTGTGAATGTGGCAACGGTTTGTTCTGAGCGAAAAGTTCAGCAGCGCGCCGCTGTCCGCTTTTCATATCGGTATATGCCTTAGCCGCACGCCAGAGCATAATATAATTGTTGCGCCCACTGTCGGCTTTCGCAATATGATAAATCAGACTAAAACCACCAGCCAACGCCCAAACAGCCAAGCCAACCAAAGACAACAAACGACACTTCGTATGCAAAAAACGCAACAATCTTCCGCCAAAGAAAACCAACACCACCCCACCCGACACAACAGCCAGCACACGGGGCGCCGCCATGTGAGACCAAAAAGAAGGTAAAAACTGGGAAGTCTCGGACAAAGACGTTTGCTGGAAAATAGTAAACATACGCCTTGTGACGCCAAAGCCATAAAAGGAACATCCACAGACATTCAGCAAAGAGAGCAGGACAAAAACCACCACAACAGTCCACAAGAGAAAACGCAGCAGAGATTTCAAAGAAAGAAAGCCACATTTCCACTTGTTGCTCAAGCCATCCGTAAGATAAAAGATACCGCACAAGACAGCAGCCTTGAATCCACCGATCAAAGGGAAAGAAGGCAAGACGTCAATCAAAGAACAGACATCTGCCAGCACCAACAGCAAAAATAGGTAAGGCATTATGGACGTTGTACGGGGGTATGAGCGACCTCTTGTTTACTTTGCTTTAATAGAAAAAGTGGTTTCAACAAACGGAGTGATTTCGTCGGCCATCAAACGCTGCTGTTTCATTGAAGGATGGAAATCGGCTCCAAACCCGAGTTTGCCCGTTTGCGGAGTGAACGAAAAACGATAAATAAACTCATCGCCTTGCTGCTTTCTATGTTTATAGACAGCCGCATGAACCTTGTCATAGTCTTCCAAGCGTTTGTTTTTCAGCAAGCAGCCTTCAAGAAGGACAATTTTGGTTTTAGGATAAACCTCTCTGATATGGTCAACAAAAGCGATATAAGCAGCAGTCATTTTTTCAAGATTGTATTGCCCGGTGCTTAAATCGTTGGTACCCAAATTGATGAAAAGGATATCGGGAGTGAACTTGCAGAAATTCCATTCCTTTTGGTTAATCATTGAGACATGATCGTAGAACGAAGGCAGATTGTCTGGATTACCCTCTGTAGGGCCTCCATAATTGCGATAAACCCCAATGCCAGAACGAGCGACCACCATAGGTTCGGCATCGAATCGGCGACACAAAATGTCGGCATAAGAATGGTAAAAATTTTCCGTTTCGAGCGTAAAATGCTCTTTCTGGGAAGCCGCCTCGACGCCATAGGCGCAAGTGATAGAATTTCCCACGAACTCAAAGCGGAGCGACTTTCTACGAACCAAGCCCAATAACGCATCTTTATCTACCCTGAAGCCATAAAACTCAGGGTGACCGAAATAGCCTTCAGTAACAAGGGCCAATTCGACGGTGTGGTAACCCGCCTTCAAATTCTCAGTTATTGTGAAAACCGAATCTTTTTGAAGAGAATCAGCAACAAAGGTGGAAAGTTTGAACGGAGCCATCGAATCGATGGTGACCATATAATAAGCCGAATTGCATTTCAAGTGAGCAGCAAGAGACTGACCAGAGAAACTCATACGGACAGAGGTGCCAGGATAAAAGAAATGGGCGGCGGATTTGTCAATTTCCACACGGCCTTCATACACCAAATTGGGATTAGAAGGTGCAACCACCTGCATTTTTTTATTATCAGCAGAAGCACAATTAGAGAAGCAAAGAAGAGCAACACACGACAAAAAAATACTAGAAAGTTTCATGAAATAATTCATTAATGATTAACTAAGCAAAGGTAATCAAAGGAAATGAGAAAATAAGGAGAGTAGAATGATTTTTATTGAATAGAATAAAAAAATCTAAAAAAAATGACGAATATATTTGGATAACTAAAAAAAGAGCACTAACTTTGCAACGCAATTGAGAAACAAAGATACTCAAAAGCAAATAAACATAGTGATTGTCCCTTGGTGTAATGGTAGCACATCAGTTTCTGGCACTGCTTGTCTGGGTTCGAATCCTTGAGGGACAACTAAAAATTAGGCTCGACTTTTTAGTAAAAGTTGAGCCTATTTTTTTGTAAGCAAATATAAATTTGAGATTGTATGATATCAAATAAATTCATTACAACAACGTTGGCTTTGTTTTTAGGGGCAAGCATTTATGCCCAAGAGGTAGAAACACAAGAAACAATAGATTTTTCAGCCGACCGTCCTGGAGCGTCAACCGGCACTGATATTACCGGAAAATATAAATTGATGTTTGAGACCGGTTTTGGTTTTGAACGAGACCTATATGAAGGAGCAGACTCCAAAACCTACACTCTGAATACATCTTTGTTAAGATTTGGATTGTCTGATAACGCAGAATTGCGTTTTCAGATAGATGAACAGACACAGGAAGAAGACGGAGAAAGCGTTTCCGGTATTTGTCCGATGATAGTCGGCTCAAAATTGAAGATTTTTGATGGATACAAAGCCATTCCGAAGATTGGTTTGCTGTGTAATTTGGTTTTGCCGACTGGGAAAAGTGAATTTAAGAGCGACTATGTATCTCCACAAATATACCTTTTATTTGACAATGAGTTGACCGACAAACTCAGTTTAGGCTATAATGTTGGCGGGGAATGGGACGGAAACACCGCAAATGCGACAACATTCGCAGCCATTTGTTTAGGCTATTCCATTACCGACAAATTCGGCGCGTTCATTGAGAACTATGATTATTTTCATTCAGAACACAAGCCAGTTTGGCTGACAGAGTTTGGCGTGTCGTGGCAAGTAGCACCACGCGTTCAAGTCGATTTGGCAGGAGACCTGAATCTGAAATGTCCGGATAAGAATTATGCCATCAGTTTCGGCCTGGCATGGTTGATCAACTAAGAAGCTGGCCACAAACAACCGGCAATTCACTTCATCTTCTTATTTAAATCAGCAATCGCTTTGTTGTTTTCCCGCAAAGCCGCATTAGCCTTGTTTTTATAAGATAGCGTCATCATTTTCGCCAAAATCTCGTTTGACGATTCAAACAACGTGCGCGCCATCGCAGCTGAAGACATATTGCCGGAAAGAGCCTCTTTATAATATTTACGAGCGCTCTTCATCAACTCCGAAGCGTCGTTGAATCTCGTATTGTCAATTGACTTTCTCAACGAGTTCATGTAATCTTGAACCCATTTGTTGGGAGTGCCGTTCTTTTCCATACGCGCCAAACACTCCACTCGTCTCAAGAGATCGTCCTTTTCCACATAATTATCCAGCATATCAACCCACTTATAGTAGTAGATCTTAGTGGAATCCATTTCAGGTTCGCTCACAGGAGAAGGGAAAGAGAAAGTCTTTATCTCAAAATCGCTGCAATTCAGCGGATTTTGAGTCAGTTGCATCAGCGGGTCATAAGCGCAGAAACGTGCCCGATGCACGTTGTTGTCCTCACACATAAAGTATCTGGGAGCACCAGAAACAACAATATCCTTGAAAACATAATGTCCGAGCGAGAACTTTGTCTCACCCAATCCAATCGTCTTACCAGAAGGAACAAAAGTCACCTTCTTTGCACTATCGACTTCGATAGCAGCCAATGCCGGATCGAACATATGGTAATAATCACCCAGTTTACAGATCGTCCACACATGAGAATCCTTTTCACGTCTGGCCATCTGATCGTAAGAATAGCCTAACACAGAAACCGTAGGGACACCCATTTGCGATGCCACCTGCGAAAACAACGCTTCAAAACCCTCGTTGCCACCGGTTCTTTTCTTCAACGTCAAATCCGCCAATTCAGCCTTAGTCTTTTCAGCAGGAAGAGCCTGCGCATTATAATCATACTGAATATTCTTTGCCATCCAATCCATCAAAGCCCAAAGGCGGAGCGTATCGGTTTCGAAACGTCCTTGAAGAAAAGATGCCAGTTTTGCAGTAGATTTCAACGCATCCTTAGGGAACACCAGAACCTCTGGCGACAACTCCGGATCAAACGGACTGGTGCCGGTAAGGTTGTCGTACATATTGTTTAACACCAGGAGTGTTCCATTTATCGATTTCACTTCCTTAACAGCCCTGACCTTAAACCTGACAGACCTCAAAGAATCGAAAGACTGGTTGGCATATTTATAGCACTTAATCGCATCGGAGAGCGCAGACTTGAGTTCATTCTGCAACGTAAAAACAGCATGGCCATTTTTTATGGTTTGAGCGTCAGAGAAATACTTTTCCCCTCTGCTTTTGCGTAAAAGAGCTTCTTGGTAAAAGAACTGATCGACCTGAAACTTCAATGATTCGGAATAAGCAGCCACGCACGAGTTCATCTCGCCATTCTTTTTCATTCTTTCAAGACATTCAATCTTCTGGCGGATGTCGTCCTTTTGCAGATAATCGTCGATCAGATTGGTATAATCACCTTTGAACACTCTTGAGGAATCGGCAGCAGATCTCTCATCAAAAAGAGAGAAAGAGCGAGGGAAGGAATCGATCTGCAACAGCGGGTCGAAGGCAAGTCTCTGGTCGCGGAAATAGAGGCTGTTTTCACAGAAATAAAAGTAACGAGGATTAAAACTGTGGAACGAGCCTTCCTGGTCGTTGTATTTCTTGATCATCGTTTTCCAATCGACAGCCAGGGTTGGATCAAAAGCATGATACACACTATCCACCTTGCAGAGGCACCAATGATAGGGGATGGTATCTCGGTTAGTCACCACCTTCAATTTTCCTTTGAAAGCATTAACCGCATCTCTGGCATAGCCATCAACACAAAGGCTTTGGATATTCATCAGATTTGCCACATGGGCAAACATAGCAGCGAAATGGGCGGAATTGCCCTTTTTGTACTTTATTGCGTATTCCGCTAGTTCCGACACGCTTTTGTTTTCAGTTGAATTATTGATTGTTGCATCGTATTTCAGATTGGCGACCATCCAATCCATAAGTGTCCAAAGTTTCATGGAGTCAGTCGGTTGCTTTTTGACGATGTCATCGGCAAGGGTCTGCAACGACATGACGTATTTAGGATTGGATTTTTCACGTTTAAGAATCAAGCCCAAACGTTCTTTCTCCAGTCTAACAGAATCATCAGCAGAAAGTCTTACAACAGAATCCGCCTCAACAGACTGCGCACGCCCCCCTACTGAAAGAAAAAGGAAAGAAATGATTATAAAGACACGAAATTTGGGTGATAATAACATAAGGCTCTAAAAATAATTACTTAGTTTGCCGGTACAACAGATGTCGGAGTCGAGCATCCACACTTTTTGTCTGATATATTCGTTTTTTCAAACTTGATACCCATTATCGGGCCAAACATGACCATATTGATGATGTCGGCTTCGTTTCTCAACATATACTCTACCGGAGCAGCCCCTTTAGAGCGGAGAGAAGAACGGGAGAAATCGACCTTCCAGCACTGGAAGAGCGGATCGTTGCCAATGCCCTCACGGAACAAGACCGTAGCCTCCCACTTGCTTTTAGAAAAACGACGGACCAGCACCTGCTCGTCGTCGCTCGCATATACAGACGCCACATTGTTGTTCGCATCGCGGAACGTGCCTTTTTCCACCATCTTCTTTTCTTTTTTCAGTGCATCTTCAAAGGACTTTGCAGACCCTTTTGGAGACTTACAGGTAAAGAATTTCTGAGTGTTGGAATTTCCATAAGTCAAATTATCGACATCTTGGATTTTACCGAAATACTGGTAATAGAATTTATCCAGATTGTTTACAGGCAGAGCCAGCCCTAAATTCACGTTTCCAAAAACAAACACCTCATCGCCTTTTTTATCGTAAATGTCGGTAGAAAAACTGTAAAAGTCCTCTTTAGACGACTTCTGATATACAGGCATCGTTTTCCCTTCAAAAGTCGTAATATTTGGGGTGACAAGATAGACAGAAATGTCATTGATTTTGAAAGTTGTGTCACCCGGCATTGGCACTTTCCGATCTTGCATTTTACAATCTCCATCTATAGAAAACACCAAGAAACCAGCATAACCCGAAGACTTGCACCAGATCTGTCGCTTCACAGAATTACCATTCGACTTCATCATTTCGTTAAAACGATCTTTTGCCAAGTTGAATTTCAAAATTTCATCACTGGTTTCAACATACACACAATTGTCTTCCATCACGAAATCCGAACACATTTCAATATCACCGAGGTCGATCAAATTGTCTTGTGAATCCTTAATTTTGACTTTTTTCTGCTTGTTTCTGCATTTGATGCGTATTTGCTTTTTCTCTTTCTTCTTGTCGATAGGCACGAAAAATTTGAAGTTTCCGAAAGCGTCAGTATTGACGGTATAACTTTCACGTTTCTTGCTCAAGACGCCACCATAGAGCAAAGTCACCTTGGACATAGAAGGGCCACAAGTGTTCACAACACATCCTTTGATCGTCTGGCCAATAGGCATCACGATCTTAGGGAACGAGAGTAACCCATTTTTGCATGGCACATCATAAAATTTTTCTTTATAGCCATAATAATCGGCAGACTTCACGCCCACAGTCGCCTTTTTCGCATCCAAATAATAAAAACTATAATAGCCAAGAAAAGATCTATCTGTAAATTCAACGCCATCGATGTTGACAGTCACTTTCACACCAGAAAGATAACTACCTCTATCATCAGCCAAAAGACCATACCCATAGTGCCTTACGGGTAAGACAATGTCGTAACTAAAATCTGGATTCACATCGTTTTCGCCTGCGATAGTATAAGACTTCGCATTAAGTTTCACATCTTTGTTTATATAATTTTCCGGTAGAACAGTAACCGTAAGCGGCTCGTCGCCTGACACATAGATCTTATAGTCACCACGGAAATTGGTGCGTGCGCTCGAACGTGGCAAAGCAGACACGATGGTAAACACACCATCACCGTTGGTATTGGTAACACGCCCCTTTATGCAAACCGCATTCGGCAAAACAACATCCTGCTTATAAACAGTGCCAGCTTTAAGGCCACCAACCCGGTAAAGAGGAAGATTAGTCTTGCCTCCATAGTCAATAGGACGCACGGTTACAAACACAGGTGTGCTCTTTGGCACATACACCCTATAATACCCATTCGCATCGGTGTAGCCCGAAGTCTGCGAAACGGTCACACGAATATTTCCCAGAGGTTCACCTTTTTGGTTGCGAACATAGCCTTCGATGGTGGCACGAACATCCGGCCAGTCTAGATTGTGCCAAGAAAAATGCTTAATTTTTCCTTTGTAGCATCCATTCACCTTTTCCGCCACCCCTTCTTCCATCCAAGTACCTTTATCCTCGTCGAAATACCAAAGAGGTATAGAATTGTGGAGTTTGTCGTCAAAACCATTAGGGACAGGGAAAGTCAGTTCGCTTTCAGCCCCCGGTTTCAGTTGCAGTTTTCCTCCTGCAGTGTCGGAAAGCGAGACCTCCACCATGCCATAAGACAAAAGCGCCACTTCCTTACCATTTGCAGTCACGCCAGACAAGTCGCCCCCAGGCATGGCATCTTGAAAATCTTTTGCATTGGGATCGAGGTAGAACAAACTTGCGGAAACAGGGCCAAAATAGTCTTCCCCCTTTTCATTCACCAAAGAGTTGGCAGGGATAGAGACTACCATGCCTCCCACCTTCAACGAAGTTGCTTCATTCGCTTTGAATCGGGAGATTGCCGCCACACTGTCTTTGTCTTCCACAGGTTGAAGCACAGCATCCAACTGGTTGATATCAGCGGTGCGGACTACAGAAAAATAGCCTTCTTTTTCAAACCTCACCACACTGCGCCCATTGACACATCTCTTTCTCTCCAAGCTATAGAGTCCATTAGAAGAAGTAAAAGCAGAATCGGCACCCGTGACAACCAGCACACCGGAAAGAGGAGCGCCATTAGGATCTGCGACCATGCCAACAAGCGCTTCTTCCTTGATGGATTCAGACATCACATAGTCTGCGGCTTCGGCAACAACATCAGAGGCGTTTTTTGAGTCGGTACACGAAGAAACAGAAAAAAAGACTGCCAACACAGCCCCCAAGTGCATTAATTTTTGTTTCATATATTATTCATTTGACAAGTCAAAGGGGATGACAAAAGAGATTAGAAACCAAAACGTTTCATCAGATCATCCGCTTTTTTGTCCAGTTTGTTTATGTTAATTTCCTTTGCTTTTCGTTTTTGTATTTCCTCCTCGCTGACGATGCGTGTGCCAAACGGGTCAAAGCCGTCTTTGTCTGCCACCACATCAATGTCCACCTTTTTCCCGTCTAAAGTGAAATACACATATTGGTCCTTGTTTTCAAGACGGAAAAACATGTCATTCATGATAAATGAAGGACTGGAAATGTCTTTATAATAATAAAAAAACGGAATGGAATATTGATTCCGGGCATCATTATAAACAGCGTAAGGATTCTTCTCTTTTTTTCCAAGCTTGATCTTTTTCACCGTTATTAAAACACCGTTGGAGCTTGATGTGAAGAAAGTATGGGTTGTCGATGCATTATTGAGCCGCAATTGATAAGAACCATATTTTTTAGTTTCTGACAAGCCTATAACGGGTCCGCATTTACTAATTTCTCTGCATTCCCTACTGTGTTTTTCGCTCAGGATTTTGCTGCCATAACCCAGAATATTGTCAGCTGGCCAACCATTTTCATTACGAAACATTTTCAAACTAAGAGATGGTGCTATAATAGTTGGCAAACTGTCGATTGGTTCAAAGGTGTGATTTAACAAAGTATTCGCAATTTTCATTTCAAAAAAAACCAAATCTGCCTTCAAACCCGTAAACACACCTTCTCCTAACCTATACGCATAAGGCAGCCAAAGCGATCCGCTTGTGATTTTCGTATTTTGGAAAGCACCATCCGCAATGTAATCCAAACCCTCCGGTATATTTATGGTTTCAAACTCCTCATTGGCAAACGCGTTGTCGTTGATGCCCATTACAAAGAATTGTTCGACAATAGGAACAGAGTCGTTAGGATTACGTTTCGAGACGTAGCGCAGTTCTTTGGCAACGCAAATATTTTTTGTGACACCATCAGCACCTATGGCTAAAACCTGCCCACCATAGACATTTGCCCCATAGTCGCATACATTTTTTTTTGTCACATCGTACTGCCACCGCCCGACATAATGTTTTTCCACCACAAAATACTTCACACCGTATTCTGTAATGGTATCACCCACCTCATAGGCAAAGGCAGTTGCTTGAAGCAAAGCAAGCAGAACAATCGAAAGATATTTCGTTATACAATTCATGTCTGATTACTTTTTTATTCGTTTGCCTTTGAGGGAGAAAACCACTTCTTCCTCCTCGTTTTTGAACCACAAGCGCCATCCCTCCTTGAGTTTTGGATCTGCCTGTGGCTTGAAAGAGTCGTACTTGACGGTTGTGTGTTTTTTCTTGTCATACACACTATAGTAAGACAGTTTCCCATATTCTGCAGTCAGCCGTCCCCAAGGGAAGGAACCGTCGATACTTCTGTATGCGTTTTTGTTAAAAAAGACAGAAATTCTCACATCCAATCCTTTCTTTACGCCAGAAGGAGTGGTGCAAAAATTCCTCTTACAGAAGCGCAAGTCGGTATGTTTAATACCCAATGGACGATTTATCCATTCCTGATCTCCTCCATAGGCATCGCTCACACATTTGTTGAAAAACCAGTTTTGCCCGGCAATCTCATAGCCGAAATATGGCGAAGAAGACAGTTTGCCGATGTTTTTCGCATGGCAAACCACACCACCTTTGGGTTGTTTCAGTATTTGAGAATCATCGGCCGTGCTGGTCGAGTCATTTTTTTCTTTTTTGGGAATGAAATAAGAAATAGTTCTGTTTATATCGAAACAAAGACGGGCATCTATGTTATGAAAGGCCTTGAATCCGACCTGATTCACATTGTGAATAACCAAAGTGCCCGACTCTATCTTGGCGTTTTCAAAAGATGAATTTCCGATAAACTCAAGTTCCGGCATCCACACTCTATTAAACGTTTTACCATAAAACAGGCTGTCGGTCAAACCTATCACCTTGTAGCGTCCAATAGCCACAGGAATCACCACATCGGTCAGTGCATCGCTGACATTTATCACCATCAACTCGCCAGAATCGTAAAACGTCGAGGCGTTTAAAACGGAGTCGCGCGGATCAGTCACCAAGAAATGGCTCACCACTTTAAAGGTGAGTCCATCCTGCGTGAAAGAATCCCCCATTTTCCAATTCTGCGCAAAGCATTGGAAAACAGAAAACAACACTGTCAACAACGCAACAATTATCTTTCTCATTGTGCTTACAAGATGCATAGGCAGGCATTCCCTAAAAGGGAACGTTTTTATTCCTTATATGACTTAATAGCATCCATAACCAAGTAAACACTCTTGGCCCAGAAGTTTCTTAAGCCAAAGCCACCAGCCTTACCAGTCGCCTCCCATTGTGCAATAATATTTCTGCTTTCAATGTCAAAAAAGACAACACGATAACTGCCTTCAGACTTGCTTTTGTTCAGATATTCGCCGATGAGGAGCAGACCTGTGCCTTTAGTCTCCTTCAAATTGAGATTCTTGATGGTGCTTTCCACCACCTCGTTTGAGAGTTTGTTTCCAGTTGACTGGATAAGCAACGAATCAGCATTCATGTTTTCGCACATAGCCGCAGCCACTTTCGTATCGACCACGCCCACTTTCTTTTTGGTCATTTTGGCCACGTCATATTTTTTAGCCTCGGTAACGAAAAGATCATTGATGTTAGTCAAAGCCTTTGAAATCTGTTCAGGAGTCCCTTCCAGACCTGCAGCACGACATTTTGTATAATCGACACCGTAAAAATTGATTGTACTTACCTTGGCAATCGGACTACTTTTCTTCGCTGCGAAACAAACGCATGAGCAAAAGAAAAGCAACATACCTAAAAATATTTTCTTCATATTACTTTGATTTTTTTTGGTTACTTAAACACAAATATAGCAAATAAACCCATACCAACAAAAAATTAAACAACTTCTAAAAATCACTATAAATTGTCAACTTGCCCATAAACACCTTGAATTTTCATTGAATTGCCCTATTTTTGCATAAAGATTACCATAGGTGACCTCTATAAAATCACTGGTTTCAATATAAAACGTGATGGTGGCACTCTGAAATGGATATATAGAGCTCACACAAAAAATGAAAAAAAATGGCATCGACAGAAAAGCCCTTACAGACAGGTCCACAGCTGACCGACTTCCTTCCTACGACCAAGAAAGAACTTGAAATTCGCGGTTGGGATGAAGTGGATATCATATTGTTTTCGGGTGACGCCTATGTCGATCATCCGTCGTTTGGTGGTGCCGTAGTGGGGCGAATCATGGAGAGTTGCGGCGTTCGCGTCGCATTGGTGCCACAACCCAACTGGCGCGATGATCTCCGCGACTTTAAGAAGTTGGGACGTCCACGTTTGTTTTTCGCCATATCGGCCGGCTGCATGGACAGCATGGTCAACCACTACACAGCCAACAAAAGACTCCGGAGCGACGATGCCTATTCGCCCGACGGGAAAGCAGGCTTCCGCCCCGACAGAACGACTATTGTCTATACCAAAATTTTAAAAGAACTGTGGCCGGATGTGCCAGTCATCATCGGAGGTATTGAAGCATCGCTCCGCCGCGTCACCCATTATGACTATTGGGACAATGAATTGAAACCGTGCATCTTAAAAGACTGCGGTGCGGATCTGCTCACCTACGGAATGGGCGAACTCCCCTTGCGCGAGATTGTGAAACGAGCCAAAAACGGTGCCACTATAGAAGAAATGCACGACATTCCCCAATGCGTGTATCTCACGAAACCGGAGGCTGTACCAGACTATGCCGACGCACCCACTGTGGAATTATACGGTCATCGGGAATGCCTGAAAGACAAACTGAAACAAGCCAAGAATTTCAGAGTGGTGGAAGAAGAAAGCAACAAGATGCACGCCAACCGACTTCTTCAGAATATTGATGATGAGACAACAGTCGTCATCAATCCTCCCTATGGGCAAATGACGACCGCCGACCTTGACGCCACCTACGAACTACCATTCACCAGGCTTCCTCATCCAAAGTATAAAGGCAAGACCATCCCGGCCTACGAAATGATCAAATTCTCGGTGAACATCCACCGAGGCTGTTTCGGCGGCTGCTCATTCTGCACCATCTCGGCACACCAAGGCAAGCACATTGTCTCCCGCAGCAAAGAATCTGTGCTAAAAGAAGTGAAGCAAGTGATGGCACTACCCGACTTCAAGGGCTACCTCAGCGACCTGGGAGGTCCAAGCGCCGACATGTATCAACTGCACGGGAAAAACATGAGCATTTGCGAAAAATGCAAGCGCTATTCGTGCATCCACCCGAATGTATGCAAAAACCTCTGCACAGACCTTAAACCGTTGCTGGATTTATACAAAGCCGTAGATTCCATTCCCGGCATCAAGAAATCATTCATCGGCAGCGGCATCCGTTACGACCTCTTACTGCACGAAGATGAAGACCCGAAAGTGAACGCCACCCACAGGGCTTACATGGAAGAGTTGATTGCCAACCACGTCAGCGGCCGACTGAAAGTGGCTCCTGAACATACCAGCGACACCGTGCTCAACATGATGCGCAAACCAAGTTTCCAGCAGTTTTACGCATTCAAGAAAGTGTTTGACCAAGTAAACGAGAAGCACGGATTGAGGCAGCAACTGATTCCATATTTCATTTCGAGCCACCCAGGATGCAAAGCGGAAAACATGGCAGAACTGGCCTGCCTGACCAAACAACTTGATTTTCATCTGGAGCAAGTGCAAGACTTCACCCCCACCCCATTGACGCTGTCCACCGAAATGTATTACACAGGCTACCACCCCTATACATTAGAACCAGTGTTCACAGCCCACGACAAGGATGAAAAACTGGCACAACGCTTGTTTTTCTTCTGGTATCAGCCAGAGAGCAGGCAGCAAATCACCAGAGAACTTCAACGCATGAATCGGCCGGACCTGATCCAACGCTTATTCGGCAGAGAAGGGGGCGGCGCAAGAGGAGGAGAAAGACCTGCATACAGTGCAAACAGCCATCGCGAACGTGCCACCGGCAACAGCCATTCCAGCCGTGAAAGAAGAGTTGAGCAAATAAGAAACGAATACAACCGAGGAAAAGACAGTTGGGAGAAAGGCACCAGAAACCACGACAGCAAATCAAACATGCCAAAAAGTCATCGGGAAGTTGCCAAAAACAATATGGCACAAGAATTGCATAAATACACTAATAGAAAGGGGAATACTCAACAAGAGAAACCCTTCCAGCATAAAAACCGTAAAAAATAAGCGTTATGAGTAAAGAACTGAAACTTTCAAGCAACAAGAAATTTGCGGGCGTCATTGCAGGTTTGTGTGAATATCTGGATATTGACGTAACATTGGGGCGTTTGATATTCGTCCTGCTCACATTGTTCTCCGTTGGTGTCGGCGGAATACTTGCCTACTTCATCGCATGGTTAGTCATGAAGAAATAAGAAGCAGTATAATATTGCACTTCAATTGAAACTTATTACACACCTTTGATGGGGGAAGTCCATCGAAGGTGTGTTTTTTTATGCAGTCTATCGTCATTTAGCAATCAACGGGATCGTGATATAGAAAGTGGTGCCTACCCCCACCTCCGAAGAGACGGAAATATCTCCATTGGCAAGATTCACAATCGTTTTCACAATAGACAAGCCCAACCCCATGCCACTTGTTTTCGTAGTGAAATTCGGTTCGAAAATGGTATGCAGATTGTCTTTCGGGATGCCGCAACCATTGTCGGAAACAGCAATGCGCGCCACCTCCCCCTTGTCGGGGTCCTGTCTCAGAGAGAAGTCGATTTTCACCACCCCATCCCTGTCATCCGGAATTGCCTGGATGGCATTTTTGAAGAGATTATTGAAAACCTGAAGAATCTGTTTGTTGTCGCTCCAAACGAGAGCCGATTCAATGCCATTCATATTCAGTTCAAAACGCACCATTTCCGGATTGTTTCGGAACAAATCGACAGCACTCTGAACCTTGGCTGCCAAATCGACCTCCTCGCGCACTGTGACCGTTGATTTTGCGAAAGTAGAGAAAGACGACGCTATTTGAGAAAGATTGTCGATCTGCTCAATCAATAAAGACGATGTTCTCTTGAAATACTCCGGAAATCCATCAGGGTCAACCTCCATTTTGCGTTGCGCCATCTGAACACTCAACTTCATCGGAGTAAGCGGATTCTTAATTTCATGAGCGATTCGACGCGCCATATCGCGCCAAGCCAATTCACGCTGGCTCTGGGCCAGTTGCTCAGCCGAAAACTGGAGTTGATCCACCATGGCGTTGTATTGCAACACCAGACTGCCAATCTCATCATCATCGTCATAATCGATTCGGTTGTTCTTACCCGTCAGTTTCACCTCCTTCATCTGCAACGAAAGCATGGTCACCGGCTGAGTGAGTCGATTACTTATATACCATGTCACCAAAACCGTGAGCAAGATAATCACCAAATAAAGGTCGATAATGACTACAAGCAGATTAAACACCTCATTGCCAAGTTGCTGGGCTCTGACAGGAGAATGAACCGCCACATAGCCCACTTTCTGGTTGTAACCGTTGTAGAGATAAGTGTAGTAAGAAAACAAACTTTTATTTTCGTCGTAGGTTGACTCCCGGAAATAATCGCCTTTCGAAGAGAAAAACGGTTTCGGATACATCAGTCGCTGGGTGCGAGAATTGGCAGTCAAAGAAGTGGAAAGAGAAGACGTCACCTGCCCTCCATGGTTATTGAAAACCAGGATTTCCACATGGAAAAGAGAAGACAGATCTTTAATGTCTTTAAAAAGCCGCTTGCTGTCCACCTTATCCATCGAGCTGAAGCCGATCTGCTGCTGCAGTTTCTTCTCCACCGTAATGGCCTGCGTAGCCATGTCGCGCACCATTTTCTGTTTGTATTGCTCCATAAAGAACATCACACTGAACACGCCAATCACAAAGAAAGAAATGAGCATAGGCACCAAAAACCAGATCTGCATTCTCCTCAGGATTGAATGATGCAAAGACTTACGCTTCGACAGCCAATAAAAGAATGTGACAATCAGTGCGATGAGCGTAATGAGCGCGCAAAAATAAGATACAAAAATAAAATAAGTATAGCCTTCATACTCAGGGCGCGAAACGATGATAAACCCATTATTGCCATCGAAACGCGCAATAGAATGAGCATAATCTGACGAATGAATGCGAAACAGTCTGTCTTTGACTGCCGGAATCCAAGAAGATGTGCTTGGATAGTGATAATCGCCAGTCATATAAAGAATCTCATCATCATGGTATTTTACGATAGAGATATTGTTGTCCACCGTTTTTCTTGAATAAGAGAGACTAGGATAGAAAAACACGTAAACCGTTTGCTCACCAAAAGGGAACACGCCGACATAAGAGAGCGGCCAATCGACACGGGTGGAGAGATAAAAACATCGATCGACCACCGGAGTTGCCGTAAAACTGAAAAAAGAAGGATATACCTTTATGGGATCGGAAGAATGTGATTTACGCACCAAGAAAGAACGTCCGGTCTTCACAATCTGAATATCAAGATCATATTTATTGCCAAAACCATCCAGATACTTGTCGAGCAGATATTTCTCCACTTCCTCAAATTTCCCTTCGACGCTATCGGGGAGTGCGAGAAACGATTTAAGCAACGTATCGGACTGAATGACAGGCGCTATCTGATGCATAATACGTTCATCATCCTCATCGTGCAACAGCGTATGATTATCGACCATATTCTCCACCAATGTGAGGAAACGGTCGTTGTTTCGCGATTCACAAAGCGTGTAGCACACCGAAACGGTGAGATTGATTCCCACAAAAGCAAGCAGAGCGCAGTAAAGCAACGTTCTTTTTCGCGCCAGCACATGATAAACATCAATGAGCACACAAGCGAAAGCGCAAATCAGAATCGGCATCCAGAAAATCTTGAGATGAAGCAAATGAATAACAGAAATGACAATGAACGTCACAACCGCACGACACCCCAACACTATCCACAAAGACTTGTCTTTTGAATAAGCCGAAGACATCATATCGGAAAACAGGAAACAGACTGTAAACCAAATCATGACGAGGAAAAGACCGACAACCGTGGCCAGGGAAATATCCTGCACATAAGGCGTCGCAACATCCATGACGGAATTTTCCACCAAATTGTGGGCCAACGCACAAGCCGCAACAAAAAACAATGATCCAAGCAACTGCCCCATAAGAACAAAAGACTTGCTGAAGCTGCCGTTCTCCACAAAACTATCCAACGGGAAACGCAGACGCTGAATGCCCCAAATAAAGAACACAATCAGGGCAGTAAGAATAACGAGGTGCCCCAAAGACGGACATAAGTCAGACGCATATAAATTGGGAGAGAAAAAAGAGCATGAGAAAAGTGCCGCAGGCCAACGCACATAGACGAAGACAAAAATCAGCAGGAGAGCAACCGACATACCAATCAAGACATGGAATCGACTACCCTTTCCTGCGGCAGCCATGGAAACCCATCTCACAAAGGCAAAGACCATCACCGCAAAAGCAAAAACCGCAGCAAAAATGGTCAGGTATAAAAGCCAGTTGAAATGCTCATAAGCAGACGTTTCGCTATATAGCGAAAACAAATACTTTCCATCAATCGAACAAACACGACGAGCATCCTTCATGTTTTCATCCACAAACCTCACACTTTGCGGCAGATTAAAACCAGGCAGGAAAGAGTTTGGGACCGGCGTAACCGTCAGTTTCCTGTTGTGCTTAATCTTTATGAAAACTACGCATCTTTCATCATATTTGGTTTTAGTCTGTACGCCAAGACAATAAGAATTTCGAGTAGGAGCAAAAAACACATCATCATCGTTTGGAATCTCATCCACAGAACGAATATCGATACTGTTGCTGCTCCAAAAGGCGATGGAATCTCCCTGAAAAACGAACACAGACATTCCATTTTTGTCACTATCCTCATAGATTTTATCCTCCTTGGAAAGTTTCTGGCACCCTATTGTTTCCAATTTGTTTTTCACCTGCATCACATAATCGCGCGCAAAAGACTCACGGGCATGCAGATGTTGTTCAAATCTCTCATAATCAACAGCATTGACAGGAAATTTGAAATAAGCCCAGTTTGCCAGAAAACAAACAAGCAAAGAGGAAAGGAAAGCGATTAAGTATTTCTTCATATCAGCAACAACGGTAAAGGCGACCAAACCTCTTGAAAAGAGTTACAGAGGTCACCAAAAAACAAACAAAAATCACTCGTGATGATAAGGCTCGCCCCGGAGAATGGTCATAGCACGATACAACTGCTCCACAAAGATAAGTCTGACCATTTGGTGCGAGAACGTCATTTTAGACAAAGACACCTTGCCATTGGCACGGGCATAAACAGCATCAGAAAAGCCATAAGGTCCACCTACCACAAAGATCAGGCGCTTGGCACCGCTGGCCATATTTCGCTGCATATAGTCGGCAAACTGCATAGACGTGAAATCTTTACCTTTATCGTCGAGCAAGACGACCTGGTCCGACGCATCAAGAGCAGCAAGAATGGCCTCGCCCTCAAGCGTTTTCTGCTGGCTTTCAGAGAGTGATTTTGTATTTTTCAGTTCGGGCAACTCCTGAATTTCAAAAGGGATATAAAATTTCAAGCGTTTTTGATAATCAGAAATTGCATTAATAAAATTTATTTCATTAGTTTTGCCTACGGTAAGCAATAAAACTTTCATAACAATAAAATCTTAAACGGCTTTTAAAAAGCCCATTATTATGCAAAGATATTAAAATTGGTATTGTATTTGCATAAAGATAGGCAGAAGCAACATAAAAAAAACAAAAAAGAATGAAAAGGCACCTGCTATCCACCCTGCTCCTACTGCCGCTGTTGCTGTTTGTCAACATGGAAGCAATGGGGTTGGAAATGAATGAAGTGGAGCGTGCGCTGAAAAACGCGCTTACCAACAACAAACCGGCAGCCATCTGCGCCCACCTCAACAATCAAGTACAAGTGCAGATATGCGGAGACAAAAAAGTGATCAGCAAGAGTCAGACAGAACAGATTCTTCATCACTTTTTTTCGGAGACGGATCCGATATATTTCAGCGTGACCCGCAAGTGGGAACTGGAGAGCGGCATCGGAATCCAAGGCACGCTAAGCACAAAGCAAGGCGACTATTCCGTATTCCTACAGTTGAAAATAACCGACAATAATTATTATATAAACCAAATACGAATAGAAAATGGTAGTAAAGAGTGAAGAACAGCTGATCGATGAATTGATCGACTTGGCTTTTGCAGAAGATATTGGCGACGGCGACCACACAACTTTGTGTTGCATTCCAGCCGACAAAATGGGTAGAAGCAAACTTCTTGTGAAAGAGCCCGGAATATTGGCAGGCGTAGAGGTGGCAAAACGCGTGTTCCATCGTTTCGATCCAGAAATGAAAATCGAGCAAATCCTTCACGATGGCGACGCAGTGAAGCCAGGAGACATCGCTTTTTATGTAAGCGGCAAAGACCAGAGTCTGCTCCAGACCGAACGTTTGGTGCTCAACATCATGCAACGCATGAGCGGCATCGCCACCATGACCAACAAATATGTAAAAATGCTGGAAGGCACAAAGACTCATGTACTCGACACCCGCAAGACTACCCCAGGCATGCGTATTTTGGAAAAAATGGCTGTTAAGATTGGAGGAGGAGTCAATCACCGTATCGGATTGTTTGACATGATCTTGCTCAAAGACAACCATATTGACTTTGCCGGCGGCGTAACAGCGGCCATCAACCGCGCAAAATCCTACTTGAAAGAAAAAGGCAAGAACCTGAAGATTGAAGTGGAAGTGCGCAACATGGAAGAACTGGAAGAAGCTCTTGCAGCCGGAGGTGTGGACCGCATCATGCTCGACAATTTCACACCAGCGCAGACCGTTGTTGCAGTAAAGCGCATCAATGGAGCTGTAGAGACAGAAAGCAGCGGCGGCATCACCGACGCTACCCTTCGCAGCTACGCAGAATGCGGCGTTGACTACATCAGCGTTGGCGCACTCACCCACTCTGTCAAGGGGCTGGATTTGAGTTTGAAAGTTGCGGAATAAATCCACCATTGTGTGGCACGCAAAATTCTATAAAAATTAAGGGGAGAGCACTCGGATGAGTGCTCTCCCCTTATGTTTTGGCTTAGAAGCTGTTTAAAATTTTGCCAACTGCTTCTTTGGGGCTTTTAACAGGTCATTTTCGTCTGTTTTGAGAGAGTCTTCAGTCACAATGGGCATCCAGATCCACTTCAAAACAACCTGAAAAATCCACTTATAAAAATCTCCAACAAAAAATAAAACTACTTCTAAAGAGAATGGGACAATTTAGTTGATTTTTATTAACTTAAGCACTGGATCGGGAATGTGGCAGTATTATATATAAAATATGTATATATTATGCTAATCTTACATATTTACCTATTAACGAATTCTCGGCAATATATCTTATATTGGTAAAATCAGTTGTTGTTAATATATGATATAAAAAATCTTTAACAAGACTTTTATCCCAACCAGCACAAGCTGCTATCAAACCATACCGGGGATCACCATATCCTTTTTCTTCATTAATTCCAAAATCCCAAGCAAAATCAATTATGGTTTTGACATCCGAAGCACAAGGTTGCATCTTATCATAGCCTAAAGCATTAAACATACCATAAGCCAATGAAAATTTGGTAGTGCTTAATCTTTTCAGTATCTCAGAAACGTCGGAAAGGTCTATCCTTTTAAGCCTAATTAAAGCAAGCCCTGCCTCAATAGTAATTGCATCATGCTCTTCATTTAAATCAACAATACCCTCTATCAAAGGAAGAGCTGTTCTATATTGATTAAGTCCAATGCATTTAATCAATGTACATATTGTTTCCCATGATCTTTGACCTTTATTCAATTGATTTTTGAATGATTCTAAAACCAAATCTTCAAATTCTGGCATCAAATTCTTTTGTAAAAATCGGGCAGCCTTTCTTACATCTGTTGTTTTCGTACTTGATAAAAGTTCCTTTATATTATTCATTATTCTTTTTGTTTATTGATTATGATTAATGATCCAATTTTCTTAAGTTCTGCTCCTTTGATAAAATTTGCACATTATCACTTGTATTGCTTCCGCCTTAGGATCGTGGGATATTATCAGTTTATGTTTCAGAGTCTCTTACATCCTAACTTTTGCTCCAATGATTTTCTATGTAAAAGGGAGTCGTATTAGTGGCTTTCTAACCTTCTTTTATTAATGCTAAAAATTCTTCTTTGCGATAGAACTTCACCATGATAAATTCTGGGAAGTTTGCAACGAAATAGTCGATATCCAGCCACTTCATCATAATTTCTAAGATTATATCTAAATTTGCTTTCAATTGTTCCATTTCGATGTGAAACTCCTCTTCTGAAACCTCAAAGGATATTAAATCATCAACATACATGCCTGTTCCAACTAGTTTATCCATATATGTTTTATATCTATCTTCAATTTGCCAGTCGTAACTTTTGTGCACAACGAACTTTTCCTCGTTATTCAACTTAGGAAAGTACAAACCTATATTCAAATAAAATCCGCTGAAATGGTATGAACCTTGATACTCAACCATTAAGGCGACATTCTCTTT
>JAGHUM010000111.1 GCA_018064855.1 Candidatus Physcocola equi | reverse complement strand
GATCAAGGCCCTGTAGCCTTCCATTAAAAGCCCCTTTAATAATCACCCTGGAATCAGCCGGTTTCGGGGTGATTTTTTGTGTTGTTTTTATTCGTTCGATTTTTGGTTGCATTTTGAGGATAATATTGAAGCAAAAAAGATATGATCAAAACAGTAAAAACGGCAATTCTGGGGGCGTATGACGCACCCTCATTGCGGATCTCAGCTATGACAGGCAGGCGCTGCCTGTGCAGTAGTCCCTTGTCTGAAGCTACTACGGAAACTATGACTTTCGGCGATACCACAGGCTGGTACGACGGTACGGAAACACTTAAGAACGGCGGCAGCCTTACAATTTTTGATTAAGGAGGAGCAATACCATGAGACTGAATAGAACACTTATATCCGTAATGATATGTGCAGCGGCTGTATGCTCCTGCAAACAGGCTGCAGAACTCACTCCCGTAAACGGCGGCGACAACGACAAACCCGCAATCGACGAGACGGCGGATCCCATCGGCGCAACCCTGGAGCAGTCTGCGAAGACTTCTCTGATGATTGATGGCAACAAAGGCTATGTCCTTTGGAATAAACTCACGGACACCACTTTGATAAACGGTTCAAGATACGTAGCAACGGAGATTCTGGACGACAAAGGTACAACCGCCAAGCTCTGCCTCGTTGAGGGTGATACCGACATTTCCAAGGACGAAAGCTACGAAGCCTACTATCCCGCAAGCATTTGCAAAACTGGTACGACCAAACTTCCCGCAGTGCAGAAGTTCAAGGCTGTTGCCGACGGAGCGGATGCAAAGGTTACCGGCGACATCAGCGCGATAATGCCGATGTACGGCGAAGGCAGCAACAAGAGCGTGCAGTTCTACAACATCCTCGGTCTGCTTGAGATAACTCTCAAAGCAGATGCCAAGGTCAAGAAGATTGAAGTATCCGACAAGACTCTCGGAATGTGCGGTGAGTTCACAGTTGACGACGACAAAAATGCCGTGCTCACCACCCCCACATCCAAGCTTCCCGTCACCCTTGACTGTGGTGAAGACGGCGTTGACATCACAAGCGGCGTGAAGTTCTACGTTGCTATTCCCGCCGGGATATACACGGACTTCGAAATAAAGGTTTACGATATCAACGACAAAGTTTGCGACCTTCCCGCCTTCGGCGACGCAGAGGTCTTGAGGAACGAAATCTATGCCCTCGAGTTCGAACCGGTGTTTGTGAAAAATTCTCTCCTTCCCGGCAAGTTCAGCGTAAGCGCAGATAAGTATGTACAGTTCTCAAGGGGTAATTTATACTGTACGAGAGATTCCGAAAGCGGACCGTATCATTTCGATTTGGAAATGAACCAATATGACTATCGTTGCAGAAGTGGTGAGACAAGTGACAAGGCTGTTATTATGGGCACAGAAACTACAACACCGCAAGCAACTTCCGGTTTGTTCGAATGGATACCTCGAACCAATCCGAATGCTACTGCTGATTGGAGTGCTTTCACCAAACACAAAAGCCCAGTGTCGGGAAACACAACAAGTGACGTGCTGGATTTCGGAGGAGTTTTCTCTACAGGTGGATGGACAACGCTTTCTAGCGTCGAATGGCAATATTTGCTGGACAAAAGTAAGTATAAGATTACAACGGTCAACGGGGTGAAAGGATTGTGTATTGCCCCGGACAATTATGATAGTGAAATAGCTACAAGCTATACTCTGGACCAGTGGAAAACAGAGGAAGCTGCAGGGATGGTGTTCCTGCCATATTATGGCTATTTTAATCCTGGTACAAATTCGATAGTTACAGGAGAGGCATGCTATTGGTCGTCGACGGCTGATAGTACTACTGAGAATTATGCGCAGTCACTTAAATTCTACAATACTGGAAATTCAATTCAGGTGGCTGAAAGGTGGCGTAATTACGCACAATATGTCCGTCTTGTTCAGAGGTTCAGCAAATAGTTAGACACGTTCGTACAAAAAAGATATCAAGATGAAAACACAACATATAATATTAGGTCTTGCAGCATCGCTGATGTTTGCTGGCTGCCAAAAAGAGATAACAGGCTCAAATGAGCAGAATGTTGACATCCCCGAGGGCGCATTCTATGCAAGCACCGAGGGTGCTCCGGAAATGGATGCAAAGACTACTCTTGCAAACAGGACAACAGGCGATGCAGGGTCAAAGGGCGGAGAAATTCGCTGGGATGCCGATGATTTGATCAACATCAACGGCATCCAGTATAAAGGTACTCCCGTAGAGAAGGATACAAGGCATGCGATTTTCACCAAGGTGAATGATGGCGATACCGCTCCCGAATCTCCCTACAAGGCATACTATCCCGCAACGATGTTTGCAGAAGGCGTGATCACTCTTCCCGCCATCCAGAAGTACAACGCTGCGAACAGCCTCAAGGACGTGATGCCCATGTACAGCGAGAGCTTCAGCAACAAGATGCTGGCTTTCAAGAATATATGCGGTCTGCTTGAGATCAATCTCAAGGGCACGGAGAAAATCAAGAGAATAACCGTCAGCGACAGCGAGAAGTCAATGTGCGGCGTCTGCACCATAGACAAAGACGGTGCAGCCGTCATCTCCGACCACAGTTCAAAGGCCGGCGTGACCCTTGACTGCGGCGAAGGCGTACAGCTCAACAACGAAACAGGAGTGACCTTTTATATCGCCATTCCTGCTGGAATATACAATGGCCTGCGAATCGTAACAACAACCGTAACAGAGTCGTCTGTTTCTGTTGTAACAGCAAAGTCTTCTGCCACAATACTTCGCAACTGCATCTACACACTTGAACTCACTCCTACCTACGGTCCTTTACTTCTCCCCGGCAAGTTCAGCATCAGCGCTACGGATTATGTGCAGTTCTCGAAAGGGAATCTGCAGGCTACCTATCATTCTGCTTCATCATCATACACTTGGGCTATTGCTGCCAACCAGTATGATTATGTAGGTAATGCTGCAGGCAACACAACGATAAAAAATGATGGGTCAAACAATGACGGTGCCGTTGTCGATTTGTTCGGATGGAGCACAGATGCTACGAATTATGGAATTAACATATCACAAAGTCATTCTACTTATTCAGGAGATTTTAAGGATTGGGGGACAGCTATCGGAGATTCGTGGTTTACTCTTTCCGGGGATGGAGGTGAATGGGATTATATTCTTTCTAAACGTTCAAACGCGGCACAAAAATGTGGTAAGGCAACTTTGACCTTTGCGAGTGTCAAGGGAGTTGTCATTCTTCCCGATGAATGGACATTACCTGAAAAATGTAGTTTTACAGCAGGGAAAGAAAAAGGTTATAGTGCTAACAAGTATGATTCAGATGCATGGACAAAGATGGAACAGGCCGGGGCTGTTTTCCTCCCGATAGGCGGTTCTCGTAATGGCGTAGCTATAGATAATTCTACCGTAAATAATGGTTACTATTGGTCCAGAACTGGTAAGGGTACAGAAAATGCGTATCGCTTAAATTTCTCTGATTCTGGTATACCCGAGACTAATTCACAGCCCCGGTATAGGGGTCAATTTGTCCGTCTTGTTCAGAGGTTCAGCAAATAGTGATTCCGATGTAAATGTTTTGTCCTTCGAAGGATAATTCTTTACTTTGTGTGCTCATAGCTACTGATATTTTGGTTTGACTTTTGTTTAGCTTTTAAAAGTAACCAAAATTTTGGTAGCTTTTCTTCTATAAACTCATGAAAAACTTCGCGGGGTTAGCCTTAGCGGCCGGGGCAGCCGGCCCCGTTGAGCGTTCTTCATGAGTTCTCGGAGCTCAATCCTTTTTTATTTGGATTTCAAACATAGGTACTAATTATGAGACGTAGTTATAATATTACTAATAAAAATAATATTCAATTTATAGACCTTGGACTACCTTCAGGAACTCTTTGGGCAGATGCAAATATTGGTGCCACGGTAAAGAGTGGTGGCCCGCGCAGTTACGGTAAGTATTATTCCTGGGGCGAGACCGCTGCATACCTTGAGCCTATGACGGGTTATGGCAGTTGGGAAGGCACTAAGAATGCAAATTATATATAGAAGGGAACAAAAAGGAACATGCCACGGACACTTATTGGAAATGGCAGGGAACAAACAAGTATAATGGGAGCGTACTCATGACCGCTGAAGAATTCCTTCAGTTATGTAAAGACACTTATATTGTCGCAGCAGGGGATGCATTTTACGTATTTCTGCCGGATGCCACACATAATGCCGGAACTTATACTGCACTTTTCGGTACATTGTCTGCCGAAAATGCCGTGCTTGTTTTCCCGAACTGCGGGCAGGCAGATGGCCAAACTTTTGGTTATGTGAAAAATACGACTCATTACTATACGTCATCAAAACATCTTACTTACCCCAGCATCTATCTTTATACCAACATAAACCTTACCTATACTGCCGGTTCCGGATATAAAAATTTCAAACATGGTGTACCAATCCGTCCTGTCCCCGCCTAACTTGTTGAAAAACTTGTTGATAAGTATTGCCGTCTCGAAAAAAATTCGTATCTTTGTGGTCCCCAAAAATGTAAGCTTGGGGACCAATTTATTTATTATCAATTAATTAACTAAACCAATGCCTGGATTAATTGGAAAGAAAGTCGGAATGACTTCCGTATTCAGTGCCGACGGAAAAAATATTCC
>JAGHUM010000018.1 GCA_018064855.1 Candidatus Physcocola equi | reverse complement strand
TGGCTTGCAAAATTACTAATTCTTTTGGAATTACAAAAATATTTATGGCATCAAATTCAAATTTTTAGCCAAAATAAATACTTTTTTTTAAGATTCAATCGCAAAAAGCCACAGCATCAACCAAAATCAAAAAAAGTGGCATAGGTTTCAACTATCGATAGCTTGACTTGGACATCGTTTTTTTTCAACACAATAGTTTGCCATATCATTTTTTATTACTAAATTTGCATCGTAAATCAAACATCACTAATTGTTTTTTGGCGCAATTATATTCGCATTTACAAGCGTCGAACATAAGCGATTAGTTTTCCACAACATTTTTTATTTACTATTTCAAAAGGAAATAAAACCACATCTTCTATGTGATTGTACCCTGTGGCCACCTCGTCAATTCAAGGCCCTTATTATGCAAATTCTGCACACATAGAACCTAAAAAATTAAAATATGTACAACATTAATGAATTGGAAGCAATGCCTTTAGAAGAGGTGAAAGCCTACGCTAAAAGCCTTGGAATTAAAAAGGTAGATTCCGAAACACTTGTCTACGACATTCTTGATCAGCAGGCAAACATTGCAAGCACAAACACCGGCACAGCAAAAGCAGCAGAGCCTAAAAAGCGTAAAACTGCTACTTCTGGAGCTAAAAAAGCGAGTGCACCAGCAAAGCCTAAAAATGAAAAGAAATCCGAAGCGACAAAAGAAGAAAAAACTTCGGAGAAGGCAAATGCAAAAAGCAAAACGACCAAGAAAAAAGCTGATGCAGAAAAAGACACAAAGAAAGCTGTAGAAGAAAAAACTGATAAAACAGAAAAAGCCTCTAAGGTTAAGAAAACAGCTACAAATACTAAAGCTAAAAGCGCTGCTGAAAAAAAAGCAAAAGCTACTGAAGAAACAACCGCGAAAGAAGAAACAGTGGTTGAAACTCCAGAGCAACCTCAAGAAAAGCAGGAAAAGAAACCTCGTCGCCAACGAATCACAAAAATCGTTGAGCCGACTGAGACGCCTGTTCCTGAAGATGCTACAGCTGAACCCATAGCTCAAGAGCACGTAACACAAGACCAAAGCCAGTCTTTTGACGGACAGCTTGAGGGCGAAATGCCATACCAAAATGAATATCCAATGGAAGGAGCATATGTGGAAGAATACACCGACGCTCCTCAAAATCAACAAAATGATTTCCAAGATTTCTTTGGGGGAGGCAATCGTCAAGATTTAGGTCTGGGTGCATTCTTTGGTTCGTCGCAAACTTTCAAACCTCGAACTCAACAAGAGAAAGAAGAGGATGCCCGTCGCGCAGAAGAACGCCGCCGCCGCGAGGCAGAAGAAGCTGCTAAAGCTCCTATCATCATTCAGGAGCCTAAAGCAGAAAAGCAGCAACCAGCCAACAACAACAGCAAAAAGAACAAGAAGAATAAAAACAAACAACAACAGCCTCAAGAAACCAACGACAATCCATACAACGATAGTCCATACAATTTTGAAGGCATACTTGAAGGTGAAGGTTTGCTTGAAATCATGCCTGACGGCTATGGTTTTCTCCGTTCTTCTGACTACAACTATCTCACATCGCCCGACGACATTTATGTTTCTCAATCACAAATCAAGAACAACGGTCTGAAAAACGGTGATGTAGTGGCAGGTACAATCCGCCCACCAAAAGAAGGCGAAAAGTATTTCCCACTCTGCGAAGTGAAATCTATCAACGGACGAACTCCCGACTTTGTTCGCGACCGCGTTCCTTTTGAGCACCTCGTGCCATTGTTCCCTGAAGAAAAGTTCAACTTGGTCAGCACCAAGCACCCAAACATCTCTACGCGTATCGTAGATATGTTTGCGCCTATTGGCAAGGGCCAACGTGGTTTGATTGTAGCCCAACCCAAGACTGGTAAAACCATCCTCTTGAAGGATATCGCAAATGCTATCGCAGAAAATCATCCTGAAACATATATGATTATTCTTCTGATTGACGAACGTCCTGAAGAAGTTACCGACATGGCACGAAGCGTGAATGCAGAAGTGATTGCATCGACATTCGACGAGCCAGCCGACCGCCACGTAAAAATCGCAGAGCTCGTTCTCGCCAAGGCAAAACGCCTGGTGGAATGTGGACATGATGTGGTGATTCTGCTCGACTCTATCACTCGCCTTGCCCGCGCTTACAACACTTGTGCACCAGCCTCAGGCAAGATTCTTTCGGGTGGTGTAGATGCCAACGCACTTCAGCGTCCAAAACGATTCTTCGGTGCTGCACGCAACATTGAAGACGGTGGTAGCCTGACAATCATTGCTACAGCACTGACCGAAACCGGCTCGAAGATGGACGAAGTGATTTTTGAAGAATTCAAGGGTACGGGTAATATGGAACTTCAACTCGATCGCAAACTCAGCAACAAGCGTATCTTCCCTGCAGTGGACATCATGGCATCAAGCACTCGCCGCGACGATTTGTTGTTCAACCAAGACACTATCAACCGCATGTGGATTTTACGCCGTTTCTTGAGCGACCGCACTTCTATAGAAGCGATGGAATTCATCAAAGACCGAATGATTCGCACCAGCAGCAACGAAGAACTGCTGCTCACAATGAACGACTAATAGTATCATCATAATGGGCAGAATTTTAGCAATCGACTATGGGCGGAAACGCACAGGTGTGGCAGTGACCGACCCTTTGAAAATTATTGCCAACGCACTTGGAACATATCCAACCCACACTCTGATGGATTTTCTTAAAGATTACACAAATCGAGAAGAAGTTGAAAAGATTGTCATTGGGTTGCCTAAGCAACTCAATGGCGAGCCATCTGAAAGCATGCGATACATCACCCCATTCGTGAATCGACTAAAAAAGGAAATGCCCCAAATGCCAGTAGTGATGTACGACGAACGCTTCACATCCACAATTGCTCATCAAGCAATGATTGCTGGTGGCATGAAAAAAAGCGACCGACGTGATAAAGCAAAAGTCGATGCAATTGCAGCAACCATTATTCTCACTGATTATTTACAAAGTAACTTAATATAAAACAATGATACTCCCAGTATATATCTACGGACAACCAGTGCTTCGCAAAGAAGCAGAACTCGTCACAAAAGACTACGAAGGTCTGAACGAACTCATTGAAAACATGAAAGAGACCATGTACGCAAGTAATGGTATCGGAATTGCCGCACCTCAAGTGGGTGTTAGTCTGAAGCTTGTGTTTATTGATGTGGATGTGCTGAAAGAAGATTTTCCTGAGCTGGAAGGCGTTCAAATGGTACTCATCAACCCAGAAGTCACTGTTGATGAAAACAGCCCTAAAGTCACTCGCGAAGAAGGGTGCCTGAGCGTTCCTGGCATCAGTGAAAATGTCACTCGCCACAGCAAAATTCACTTGAAATGGACAGATGAAAATTGGGTTGAACACGAAGAGGATATCGAAGGATACCTGGCGCGTGTCGTACAGCATGAATGTGACCACCTCGACGGACATATGTTTATCGACTGGATTTCTGCCATCAGAAAGCAGTTGATTCGCACAAAACTGTCGAATATGATCAAGGGAAAAGTTCGCTGCAGTTATAAGGCAAAATTCTTCAATTCAAAGAAGAAATAAATAAGAAAGTGGAAGATGTCTCACGACAGCCTCCACACACTTTAAATCTAATACCATGAAAAACACACGCACAAATGTAATATTTTTATTTGTAAAAACAATACAAAAACCATTTTTTCTCAAAAAAACTAATAAAAAACGGTAGAAAACATGGTAAAAATCACTCATGAAGAAGCAAGATTCATCAAACTGGCTTGTAAATTAACGAGTGAAAAACAGTTAATAAGATGCAGTCCTTCGTGGCTGACATCATGAAAATGTAGAAATTTTGACAACAGGATGCGACAAAGTGTGGCGCTTGACAACGACACAATGCTCACACCGAAGTCACACCATCTAAAGTCCATCTCCAATGTTTGTCAAATACTGGCAACAAAGAGGGTGTATCAAAATTCACAGTTTGGTACACCCTTGCTGTTTTTAAGTGCCTGAGATTTGGATGTGGGTTCATGTGCGTTTTTTTTTCTTTTTCACCTTTGTACATGCAATTCTCATGGAGTTCAGTCTGAGTTAGACTCCGAACTTGGTGTTTTGGCGCCTATTTTACCCTTTTAGGCT
>JAGHUM010000012.1 GCA_018064855.1 Candidatus Physcocola equi | reverse complement strand
GGGGAATACACAGATTTTTCAGTTGCTTAAAATCTATCAAATTCTCACGAACATAAAAAGAGGGTATATCATAAATGTTGCATTATGATACACCCCCTTTTTTTTACCGGAAAATATGGAATTACGTAGGAGCATCCAACTCAACGCAAAGGCAGTTCCGCTGCTCTTGCGAGGGTATCGAGGAGCAAATCCCAGAACTTGACGACAGTTGGGATATTGGCACGCTCGTCGGGCGAATGAACGCCAGTAAGTGTAGGTCCGAAAGAAATCATTTCCAGGTCGGGGTACTTTTCCAAGAACAAACCACATTCAAGCCCTGCATGAATGGCTCCCACCTCTGGCTGTTCTCCAAAACGATTGGCATAGGCCGACACCAGCAAATCTTTGATTGCAGAATGTACATTCGGCATCCAACCCGGATAACCATCTCCATGTGTCACCTCGGCACCCGCCAACACAAAAGTGGCAGCCACCTTCTGCTTCATCTCCTCTTTGCGGCTGGCAATAGAACTGCGCTGGCTGGTTGTCACCATAAACGAGTTGGCAGAAGTCATCTTCACCGCTGCCAGATTAGAAGAAGTCTCCACCAAACCAGGCATATCTTGGCACATGCCATACACCCCATGTGGACAAGCGATGAGCGCATTGATGAAACGGAGCGAATCGTTGACAGAAAGAAGGGCATTCACCTTACAATCCGCATCGCTCTCCACATTCAATTGGACATCCTTTTCCGAAGCATATTCGATATTCAAATCGGAAAGGAGCACATTAGCCACTATGCGAGCCTGCTCCTTGTCAGCCATTGGAACAGCCAAAAGAGCGTTAGCCTCACGCGCAATGGCATTGCGGAGGTTACCACCCTGAAATTCGACTATACGAACAGCTGTCTTTTCAGAAAGCAATTTGACATACCGCGCCAGGATCTGAACAGCATTACCACGTTGCAGATGAATATCGCACCCAGAGTGACCGCCTTTAAGGCCTTTGATGCTGGCACGAACGAAGAAAAGAGGTTGATCCGCAGGTGCAAGTTCGAAAGAGAAGACCGCAGTGGTATCTAACCCACCGGCGCAACCAATACAGAAAACACCGTCATCTTCCGAATCGAGATTGAGGAGATACTTTGACTGCAACATTCCAGCAGGGAACGCCTTGGCACCACTTAGTCCTTGTTCTTCATCGTAAGTGAACACACATTCGATCGGACCGTGTTTGATAGTGTCATCATCGAGAACAGCCAGTTCAGCAGCCACACCAATACCATCGTCTGCGCCTAATGTGGTTCCTTGCGCACGCACCCAGTCACCTTCAACAACAGGGCGAATGGGATCGCAAAGGAAATCATGGATCACATCGGCATTCTTTTCGCAGACCATATCGATATGCGACTGCAGTGCAATCATAGGCACATTTTCCATACCCTTGGCTGCAGGTTTGCGAATGATGATATTGCCATTTGCATCGACAGCCTCAAGATGGCGTTGAGCGGCAAAATTGAAGAGATATTCACGTATTTTTTCCTCGTGTTTTGAAGGACGGGGCACTTTCGCTATTTCAGAGAAGAATCGCCATACAGCCTGTGGCTGGATAGCGGAAAGAGGATTGGTATTTGCCATAATGATAAGAATTTTACACAAAGGTAATGAAACGGAAGAAATTTTGGCACAATAATTGTTTGGTATTTGAATAAAAAGGTTTAGTTTTGAATTTTGTATTTCCGTACATTCCGGTTATTACACGTTCTTGGATGTTCTTTTAACACGGAAGACACGGTTTTAAACTGAAGAACGGAAGGTGGACCATGGAACGAATGCCTGAAGGCATCGACGGAGGGACACGGAAACAACAAAAAGATTAAAAATTCAGTATTTCCGTACATCCCGGTTATTACACGTTCTTGGATGTTCTTTTAACACGGAAGACACGGATTTTAACTGAAGAACGGAAGGTGGACCATGGAACGAATGCCTGAAGGCATCGACGTAGGGACACGGAACCGACAAAAAATAATATTAAAAAATACAGACATGAAAAACAAGGCTATTTTATTGGCATTAGGCCTCGCACTCAGCGTATTCAGCATAGACGCACAATGCGTAAAAGGCAACTGCGACGACGGTCAGGGCACCATGAAATTTGGAAAAGACTGCACCTACACCGGTCAATTCGCCGGTGGGCTTCCAAATGGCAAAGGTACACTTCAGTTTAAGAGCGGACAGAAGTATGTGGGCGACTTTAAAGACGGCAAGAAAGACGGTCAGGGCACGCTCACCATGCCTGGAGGCGGTAAATACGTAGGTCAATGGAAGAACGACAAAAAAGAAGGTCAGGGCACATACACCTACGGAAACGGGGATGTGTATAAGGGCCAGTTCAAGAATGGAAAAGAAGAAGGCCAAGGCACGTTGAAGTTTGCCGATGGCTCGGTATATGTTGGCCAGTTCAAGAACGGAGAGATGAACGGCAAAGGCACGCTCACTCAAACCAATGGCGTGAAGAAGACCGGCACTTTTATCAATGGCGTATTCTTCGACAAGGTGACAAAGAAGAAGTAATAGCATCACCATCAGCAAAATACCCCCTAAAACCACGGTGTTTTAGGGGGTTGTTTTGTTAAGTCAACCTGCGTGATAGATTGACATCCTCAAAAATGGAGAAAAAAATATGTGACAAATCAAAAGTTAACGTTATATTTGTTGGAAACAAGCAAAACGAGTATTTGTTTCACCACATGTTTCACAAGAAATGAAGGAAAAATGATAAATCATCTTGAGAAGATAGTTTTTGATAGAAAATCGTTACAAGCAAATAATCTACAACAATTTAACACCTAACGGTAACTACAGGGTTAAAAAAGCAACAGACATTTATGACACATACAACCAGATCCATAGTCGCATCGGTAATAACTCTATGCATATTCTTTATTCCACTTATGCTGGAAATAGTATTATGCAAGATATTTGGACTAATGTGTGGAGAAAAAACATCGTATGCACTTACCTGCTTAGTATTGATTGTCCTATCGGCATATCAAGCATGGGGATACATAAAAAACAGAGACAACAAACACGCCCTGCTACGAATGATGGGCTACTCCATAACCGTATGGGGTGTTTTCAACATTCTATATTTGGACAGCGACACTTTTTTTCATGGAGACGGGCAGAGTGTTTTAGACATTTTTTCATCCTTCCCAATATGCGCTATAGCAACAATAGCACTTGGTGTTATTACTGACAGGAAAAAGTAAAAGCCGAGATTTGGCATTTCGAAATCCAACTGAGAATATAATCCATTTGGCGAAAATTACCGGGACAAAAAAGCGGGGACTCAATGAAAGAGCCCCCGCTTTGTGGTTTATGTATAACAGATATTACAAACTGTTGTAAGGAATGCTGTATGTATCTCCTTTGGTGATGTCGCCCGACTGGAGGCCTTTGTTGAGCCAACGGACACGCTGATCTGAAGTGCCATGGGTGAAGGCATCGGCCTGCACCTGACGGTAACCTGCTTTCTTCTGGAGATAATCGTCACCAATCTTTTTGGCTGCGTCGAGAGCCTCAGCCATATCGCCAGCATCGAGAGAGAAATGGGTAGCATTCTCGCGGTTGCCCCAAACACCAGCGATGTAATCGGCCTGAAGTTCGATGCGTACACTCATTTTGTTGGCATCCACTTCGTTCATACGGGCCATCTGGTTGTGAGCAGCGCCGAGATAACCGAGTTGTTCTTGCACATGGTGTCCCACTTCGTGAGCGATGACGTAAGCATTGGCAAAGTCGCCACTCGCACCCAAATTCTGCTTCATAGTGGCAAGGAACTCGAGGTCGAGATAAATTTTCTGGTCGCCCGAGCAATAGAACGGACCGGAAGTGGCCTGACCTTGTCCGCAAGCAGTCTTGGTTGTTCCTTTATAGAACACCAATGTAGGAGGGGTGTAGGTTTTACCCAATCTTTTGAATTCAGCAGACCACACATCTTCTGTGCTGGCAAGGATTTGCTTGCAGAAAGTGCTGAGTTCTTTTTCCTGTGCGGTTTCCTGATAAGGTCCGCTTTGCACAACGGTTTGTTCGCCAGAACTTAGTCCGGTACTGATTGCCTGACCGAGGTCACCTGTAAAAAAATACACAAGCGCACCCATAACCAATCCGCCAAGGGTGATACCACCAGCAGTTTTGACGGTTCCACCAGCGCGGCGGTCTTCAACGTTGCTGCTTTCTCTTCTTCCAGAAAGTTTCATTTTTAGAGATTTTTAGAAATTTTTCGGAAAATTAGTAAAAAAAAATGTAGGGGGAAAATTCTACGGGGAAAATATATTTCAAATTCTGTGAGTTCGGCGTTTGAAACAATTTTTTCACACGGACTTTATTATTTAGAAGCTGTTTAAGTTTTAGTGGAAAATTTAAACAGCTTCTTAATCCCTTTTTTGCGCATATAAGGCTGGGAATAATAGTGGGTGATATTAAAATCACCGTCCAATGCAGACCAGATTGCGTAACCTCCTTGCTGTAGCCAATGTGCATGAACACAAAGGGTAAAGCAACTAACAATATCTGTAGAGCTAGCACTATGTAAATTATTACTTTTGCCATAGACTTTGAAATTTTGTGCAAAGTAACAAAAAACTTCATGATTTGAAAATGTTGGCGTTTATATCCACAGAAGCATATTTTCTCTCAAACAACGCATTCATGTGATCTTCTCCGTCTTTGCTCACAATTTTGGCAATCATGTAGGCCAACCAGCCACCAACCACAAGAAAAATCCCACATAGAACAATAAACATTCCATCGAAAGAATCAAAATTATGGATATAATATACTTTATGGATAACTTCATATTTAGGCTTTCGATTTTGATCTGCATCAACTCATTCACTATCATCCATAAAGACCCTACAAGAGCTATCAGTACCAAAGAAGTATAAAGGATTAAGAATAATCTATCATCAAATCTATGAGTACTGTAGTACAACAATAGGTTTGCAATTCCCATCATGAATGTTGTTATAACACACCCTGTATCGCAAATCAGCACGCTCTCAACTATTTTGTATAACCACTGTTTGTCGCCTATTGTCTCCATCTGTTCAACCAGAGCGTAATGCCACTTACATACTCCTGCGAACAACAAACACATTATTATTAAAATTGTTATAAATACAATCATAATTCGTTTCTTTTTTATAGAAATGTAAGGTTAGAGAAATATGATCTAAAGTTAGATATTTCAGGGATGGTAAATAAAAAAACTAAAGGTATTTTGGCTGATATGTGATGGTATTGCCAAGATACTTTTCATACATCTCGTCCATTATTAGCCTAAGTTCTTTTACAAACTCTTCGAGACGTTCCTCGCCATATTTTAGTTCAAAAACATAATCAGCTTGATCATGTCCCTTTTGTCCAAAACGGTATTTCCATACACATATATGAACAATCGTCTCTTTTTTCAACTTAAATAAGCCAACTCGTTTATTTTTCCATCTCAATGTAAAACCAACGGTAAATCGATAAAATCTGTCAAGCGATTTTAATTTGTAAATTTTTCTACATGAATCAAAACCACCAAGATTATCGTATTCATTATTAGATATCGCTCCGCTACTATTGTAACACAACATGATGTGACTTGTCAATTCTTCATCGCTACAGTTCCTAGGCAAAAGGAAAGCAGGAGTAGAACAGCATACCTGATGTCCCCAATCATACAATTCGTATGTTGTACTCATCATATATGAATTCAAACTGACATTAATGGATATTCCTTTAAAATCATTTCTTGCCATACTTGTTTTATTGAACAAATCAAACATTCATCTTTGACGTTTACCTCAGTACCTGATAATCTTTACATTTTTCGGCATTCTTTTATATTGATCATCTATCTCACACGCTTTCGGAATTTTGATTTCTTCCAATTCGTTACATTCATAAAATTCCCAGCCACCGATCTTTTTGATTAATGGCGGAATTGTAATCGATTTCAGTTTGGCTTTAAATAGTGTAATCCAGCATAGTCATCATACTATTGAAAACATTTCCTTGGCATAATCGTAACTTAAGCTATAGATTTCGACCGACCAATCATGTTTTTCTGCGATGGTTTGACAGAGTTTTTCCAAATTATACTTTTGCTTGTTCATGTCAATGAATTGCTTGAAAAGAACAAAGGCCTCTTCCTTCGTGAATGTTTCTTTTGGAACAAAATCGTAATATTCCCTCGCAAGTTCGCTGTTTTTTAACTTCTTATTCATCAAAGCAGAAGTGGCGATCTTCATGTCTTCTTTAAATGCCTGTGCGCATTCGTCAGTTTCCTCTGAGGTATATCTGTTCAAAAAAAAGACAATCGAGAAGAACAACGATTCATATGTGAAAAATGTCTCCAGCAAAATTGCGTCTTCTTCTGCGTCCGTGTAATCAAATTCACACACTTTACGGTAATAAACGACGCCATTTTTAATGTCGTCTAAGTTAAACTTTAACGTGAACGATATTTGATTGTCAAATGCTTGATAATCCTCTACACATGTTGTCATGTCAATGTCTGCCTGAGAAACCTTTTCCTCAAGTTCGTTAAAAGAGAAAAGGCACGGTAATTGTTTGCATATTTTCTTGAATTGTTTCAAAATGTTGGCTCCTTCTTTCGGCTTCACTTCCACCGAGAAATAGGATTCAAACTCTTTCGTTTTTGCGTTGACTTCTTTGCTTTCCCACTCTGCAAACTTTTCACTTTTTTCTTTTTTGATTTTTTCTAACACCTGTAAATTCTCTTCTTCAAGAGATTCAAAAAAACTATCGGTAAACACTATGTAGGGTTTCACAGAAACAAATTTACCCCCCATGGTGCATAAATCCCGTAGAAGATAATATTTGCATTTGCGCTTTCCGTAGTTGGCCTCATCCTCTTTTACTACGGAGTCAAATTTCTCGTAATTAATGGAATAGTCATCAATGATTTGTGAAATTTTTTCGTCGTATAATACCCAGTCTCCTTTTTTGAATTCCATATTACTGCTGTTTAAAGTGAATCGTCTTTTGTTAACTTAGTATTGCAAATATAGCTTAGAAATTGTTTAAATTTAGTTTAAAATCTTTTATATAAGACTCAAAAAAACGAGTTGAATTATTTGATAAAATATTGATTAGCAGTTTGAAAAGAGGATACTTTTCCGTATCTTTATAGTGACAAAAAACAAAGAAAATGAACAATTACCCAACAAATCTCACCGATAATCAGTGGAAAATTACAGAAAAATTTGTAGATGAGCAAGCAAGGAAACGAAAACATCCATTAAGAAGTGTTTTTGACGCTATCAGTTACCTATTAAAATCAGGTTGTCAGTGGCGAATGCTTCCTAAAGATTTCCCTCCTTATAACACTGTATTCTACTACTTCAGCAAGTGGAAAAACGAAGGCGTTTTCGAAGACTTGTTCATAAAGATACACATATACCTCAGAGTCTTGCTGGGTCGATGTGAGTGCCCAAGTCTCGGGCTTATAGATTCGCGTAGTGTGAAAACTTCACATCACGTTGACAAATGCAGAGGCATTGATGGCAACAAGAAAATCAAAGGGAGAAAACAACATCTTGTAGTTGACATATTGGGTATCCCTTTGGCTGTCGTTGTACACAAGGCGAACATCCATGACAGTGCAGGTGCTGCCCAAGTCTTGCCAAAAAGATGGATTGTGGAACGCTCGTTTGCTTGGCTTGAAAATTTTAGAAGACTAACTATTGATTACGAATTTTACTCTGAGTCTTCTGTCGCAATGATTCAATTAGCCTTCTGCTTTTTGATCCTTAACAAAATTTTCCACTAAAATTTAAACAGTTTCTTAAACACGGAAGACACGGAAGTTTACGGAAGAACGGGAGGTGGGGCTATAAAGCGAATGCCTGAAGGCATTGACGGATGACACGGAGGGGGGTTTTCTTTTCCGTGAAGTCCGTTTGTTTCGTTCATTCCGTGTTTCAAAAGACTCACACCACAAGTGCGATTTAGTTTTTTGGGATCACTAAACACACAGAGAAAAGCATTTTTCATTTATTAGAAAAAAACAATAAAATACAGAAAGATTGTAAGCAATATTTATTTTAAGCCTTACAAACCGTAACATAATATCAAAAATTTAGTTTTAATCGGAATGGGGAGCGCACCATATTTATTATCTATATGTAGTTTTGCAATCAAATCCAGCAAAAGGCAAAGAAACGAATAATGGAAACATTGAAACACGAGTGCGGAGTGGCCATGATACGACTGCTGAAACCGCTTAGTTATTACAAAGAAAAGTATGGCACTGAGCACTATGGGCTGAACAAGCTCTACCTGCTCATGGAAAAGCAACACAACCGCGGACAAGAAGGCGCCGGCATTGCCTGCGTAAAACTGAACGCAAACCCTGGCGACGAGTATATGTTTCGCGAACGTGCTGCAGGCACCACCGCCATCACAGAAATTTTCAGCAAAATAGCCACCATGCCTACCGGTTCGTTTCTGGGTGAAGTGTATATGGGACACCTTCGCTACTCCACCACAGGCAAAAGCGGACTCGACTACATCCACCCGTTTCTCCGCCGCAACAACTGGCGCGCCAACAACCTTGCCCTTTGCGGCAACTTCAACATGACGAATGTTGATGAAATTTTCGCCAGCATCGTGGCCAACGGACAGCATCCGCGCAAATATGCCGACACACACATCTTGCTTGAACAAGTGGGGCACCGACTCGACCGTGAAGTGGAACGCGTATATAACATCTGCGTGGAGAAAGGACTGAAAGGACTGGACCTCACCCATGCCATAGAAGAGAACATGGACATGGCCAACGTGCTAAAAAGTGCAAGCCCCATCTGGGACGGTGGCTATGTGATGTGCGGACTCAACGGTAGCGGAGAAACCTTCGCAGTGCGCGACCCATGGGGCATCCGTTCGGCTTTCTGGTATCAGGATGAAGAGATAGTGGTGCTCGCATCGGAACGTCCGGTCATTCAAACCGTGCTGAACGTGCAAGCCAGCGACATCAAAGAACTGCAACCCGGACAAGCACTGCTGACCAACAAGCATGGCCAGGTGCGTCTGGAACAAATCAACCAACCGGGCAAAAAACGCGCCTGCTCGTTTGAGCGTATCTATTTCTCGCGCGGCAGCGACGTAGATATCTACAAAGAACGCAAAAAAATGGGAGAAGGCACCGTTCTGCAGATTCTACCCGCTATAGACTATGACATTGAACATACTGTTTTCTCTTATATTCCCAACACCGCCGAAGTGGCCTATTACGGTCTGCTGGACGGCATGAACGAATACCTTAACGAACAGAAGGTGAAACGCATTGAGGAACTGGGTCACACACCAAACCACGAAGAACTGGAAAAAATCCTCTCTATGCGCATCCGCAGCGAAAAAGTGGCAATCAAAGACATCAAACTGCGCACCTTCATTGCCGAAGGCAACAGCCGAAACGACCTTGCCGCTCACGTTTACGACATCACCTATGGCAGTCTAACTCCGAATGTGGACAACCTGGTCATCATCGACGACAGCATTGTACGCGGCACCACGCTGCGACAGAGCATCATCAAAATAATGAACCGACTGCAACCGAAAAAAATCATCATCGTATCGTCGTCACCACAGATTCGTTACCCCGACTACTATGGCATCGACATGTCGAGCGTGCAGCAGTTCATCGCATTCAAAGCCGCCATCGCCCTGCTGAAAGACAGAGGCCAATACCACCTCGTGCAAGAGGTCTATGCCAAAGTATGCAAACAACTGGAGGAAGGCGTGACCGACACATCGGTAAACCACGTAAAAGAAATATATGCCCAATTCAGCGACCAAGACATATCGCGTAAGATATCAGAACTGCTGACACCACCAGAAGTGAAAGTGCCTGTGGAAATCATATTCCTGAGTGTGGATGAACTGCACAAAGCCTGTCCGGACCACAGCGGCGACTGGTATTTCACCGGAGACTACCCTACCAAAGGCGGATTGAGAATGCTGAACCGCGCATTTATCGACTACTGCAAGACGGTAGAAAACATAAAATAAGGAAGAAACATTGAACAGTATATGAACACCAAATTTATTTTTGTCACCGGAGGCGTGGCATCATCGCTTGGAAAGGGCGTAATTGCCTCAACCATAGGTCGCCTTCTTCAGAACAGAGGTTACAAAATCACCATCCAGAAATTTGACCCCTACATCAATGTGGACCCAGGAACGCTCAACCCTAATGAGCACGGCGAATGCTATGTGACCATCGACGGCTACGAGTGTGACCTCGACTTAGGTCATTATGAGCGCTTTACCGACATCAAAACCACCCGTTGGAACAGTTACACCACCGGGCGAATCTATATGGAAGTCATCGACAAGGAACGTCGTGGCGAATATGGCGGCAAAACCGTACAGGTGGTGCCACACATCACCAACGCCATCAAAGAAAACATGCTGCGCATCAGCAGAAACAACGATATTGACTTCGTCATCACCGAGATAGGCGGCACCGTGGGCGACATCGAAGGTCTGCCTTTCCTGGAATCCATCCGTCAACTCAAATGGGAACTCGACGAAGATGCCATTGTGGTGCATCTCGCTTATGTACCCTACATTGCAGCAGCAGGCGAATTGAAGACAAAACCTGCCCAGCACAGCGTTAAGCAATTGCAAAGCTATGGTATTCAGCCAGACTGCATCATTCTGCGTTCTGAGCACGAATTGTCGCTTGATCTGCGTCGGAAAGTGGCAGGATTCTGCAACGTAAGTCCGAAATGCGTGCTGCACAGTCCAGACGTCAGCACCATCTACGAACTACCAATCCGTATGCACGAAGACGGATTAGACGACGTCATCCTTAATCTTTGCCGCATCAACGAAAACGAATCAGCCAAGAAACTCAACTCAGAATCCAACAGTCTGCAGGAACGCTGGAAGCATTTTGTGGATTTACGCACCACAGCGATGGAAGAACTACACATCGGTTTCGTGGGGAAATATAATCTGCAAGACGCCTACAAGAGTATCACAGAAAGCCTTTCGATTGCCGGCACATACAAAAACAGGAAAGTCAAGATTCACTTCATCGACAGCGAACAGATCACAGCAAGCAATGTGGCAGAAAAACTCAGCGGCATGCAGGGATATGTGATTTGTCCAGGATTTGGCGAACGAGGCATTGAAGGAAAGATTGCCGCAGCGAAATATCTGCGAGAGAATAACCTGCCTACTTTTGGTATTTGTCTGGGTATGCAAATCATGGCTATTGAATTTGCGCGCAATGTGTTGGGCTACACCGACGCCCAGAGCACAGAGTTCAACAAAGCCACAACAAACCCTGTGATAGACATCATGGAAGAGCAGAAAAACCTTGTATATCTTGGCAACACCATGCGACTCGGCGGTTACGAATGCGAACTCAAAAGTGGTTCAAAAGCACAGACTGCCTACGGGAAAGACAAGATTACAGAGCGTCACCGCCATCGCTATGAGTTGAACGGCCGTTATATCAAAGAAATGGAAGAAAAAGGTTTGATCGTCAGCGGAAGAAACCCAGTCAGCGATTTGGCCGAAATCATAGAGGTGCAAGCCAACAAATGGTATGTGGGCACACAATTCCACCCAGAATACTCAAGCACAGTGCTTAATCCGCACCCATTGTTCTTGAGTTTCCTCGATGCTGTATTGGGGAATTGAGCTGTGAGTTGTAAGCATCCAATGCAAAACTCGACTTGCCCATTATCTTTGTCGCGAACATAAAATTTAGAAAATATGGCGAGCGAAAAGAAAATGTGTCAAATACGTGATGCGTACGAGGCGAACAAGGACAAGGAAGGAGTGACCATCTCCAAAATCTGCAAACAGTCGGGTGTGCCGATAGCGGAATATGTCGACTGGCTTACGTTGCAGGCGAAACCCAAACTGGTTCC
>JAGHUM010000045.1 GCA_018064855.1 Candidatus Physcocola equi | reverse complement strand
ATAATCATCCACCATGGAGATGTCGTCAGGGTTGTTCGCCGCGCTGAATATACCCAGTTTTCCGTAGCGTGTCACTCCGGTAAGGAAAGCGAAACGGATATATTGGTCAGCTTTTTTCATGATACCGTAAAGGCTTTGTAGAAAGGCCCTGTTTTTGTCCTGTACCTCTGGCACTCCTATGGTGTCGGTCAATGGTTTGTCATATTCATCAATCAAGATGACAACCTGTTTGCCGGTCTGCTCAAAAGCCCGTTTGACGACTCCCATAAAACGCAAGCCAATTGATGTTTCGGCTTCATCGTTGCCATAGATTTTTTCTTGCCCAACCAGAAAATTGTTGATGATAGACTGTACTGCAGACTCATCTTTATAATTCTCTCCCGTAAAATCAATATGAAACACCGGATGCTCCACCCAATCTTGCTCCAGCTTCTCCATGGCAAGACCTTTGAAAAGTTCCTTTTTGCCTAAGAAGTAAGCCTCCAATGTGGTGGTAAGCAGACTTTTCCCGAAACGACGAGGGCGGCTGAGGAAATAGTATTCGCCTGCCGTAACCAATTTGTAAATCAAATCGGTTTTGTCCACATAGACGTATCCGCCTTCTATTATCTTTTCAAATGTCTGTATGCCTATTGGGTATTTCATTGTGAATCTTTGATTGATTGACAATGCAAAGATAAATGATTATAAGATGTTCGCAAAAAATTAAATGTATTCTATATGTATTCCACATTCCGTTTGTTAGACCTTTTGCACGTTTTTTCGCCAAACTTTTATATCTTTGCATTTACTTTGATAAAATATATAAATCATACTATTAGATGAACTTCGTAGAAGAACTCAAGTGGCGTGGAATGTTGCAAGACATGATGCCCGGCACAGAAGAATTGTTGCAGAAAGAAACAGTGACGGCTTATGTGGGTATCGACCCAACTGCCGACTCTCTCCATATTGGTCACCTTTGCGGTATTATGATGCTCCGACATCTACAACGCTGCGGTCACAAGCCGCTTGCTCTTATTGGTGGTGCTACAGGTATGATTGGAGACCCTTCTGGTAAAAGCGCTGAACGTAACCTCCTCGATGAAGCGACACTTAACCACAATATCGAATGTATTAAAAAACAACTTTCAAAATTTCTCGACTTTGAAAGCGACGCTCCTAATAAGGCAGAACTTGTCAACAACTATGATTGGATGAAGGGCTATTCCTTCCTCGAATTCGTTCGCGACATCGGCAAACACATCACCGTCAACTACATGATGGCGAAAGACAGCGTGCAGAAACGTCTCAATGGTGAGGCGCGCGATGGTCTTTCTTTCACCGAGTTCTCTTACCAGTTGCTGCAGGGGTACGATTTCTTGTATCTCAACAAAACCAAAAACTGTAAACTCCAGATGGGGGGTAGCGACCAGTGGGGTAATATCACAACCGGAGCTGAATTGATCCGTCGTACCAATGGCAATGAAGTGTATGCTCTCACTTGTCCGCTTATTACTAAAGCCGATGGTGGCAAATTCGGTAAGACTGAAAGCGGTAATGTTTGGCTCGACAGAAACTATACCACTCCTTATAAGTTCTACCAGTTCTGGCTTAATGTCAGCGATGCTGATGCGGAACGCTATATCAAGATTTTCACCAGCATAGACAAACCAACCATTGATGAACTCATCGCAGAACATCAGAAAGATCCTGGTTTGCGTTTGCTCCAGAAGCGTTTGGCTGAAGAGGTGACTGTTATGGTACACTCACGCGAAGACTACGAGACTGCAGTGGAGGCTTCCAACATTCTCTTTGGTAAGGCGACAAAGGAAAGCTTGCAGAAACTTGATGAGGCTACACTCCTCTCTGTTTTTGAGGGCGTTCCTCAGTTCGAAGTGTCTAAGGCCGACCTCGAAGCTGGTATTGAATTCATCAACCTCTGCACCGAGAAGGCGGCCATCTTCCCTTCTAAGGGAGAAATGAGAAAACTCGTTCAGGGCGGTGGCGTGTCTGTAAACAAGGAAAAACTGGCCGACGCTATGATTAAAGCCGATGCTTCTTCTCTCATCAATGGCAAGTATCTCCTCGTTCAGAAAGGTAAGAAAAACTACTTCCTAATTATTGCGAAGTAATTTCAAAGACGATATAGGTTTTATTACATAAAAATCCCCGCGTCGCATCAAGTGGCGCGGGGATTTTTTATCTCAAAGCTCACGACTCAAAACTCACGACTCAAAGCTCACGGCTCAAAACTCACGGCTTTAATCTGATCTCCCCTGTCTCGGAAATGGTGAAGCATGGGTTGTCAATGTCGCTGAGTGTTAGGTTGCGCATCTCTTTGGCCACAATGTCACCCTCCACTTTGCGCGGGCCTTCTCCTTTTATTTGAACAAACGAGTGGATTTGTCCGTCTATGAATTTGCCTTCTTGGTCTGTGCGGATAGTCACTACAGGTGCGTATCCTGAAATGCCAGCCAAACTCATTCCGTAAGGTGTGGCAAAGTTGCCAAGCGAATATGCTATAAAGCGTCCTTTGTGCACTTCCACGCAGCGGGTGACGTGAGGCCCATGTCCGTAAACCACATCCACACCCAGATCAATGCAGAGGTGTGCGAATTCGCGAAGGGCGCCACGGTCTTCATTCAGGAAAATTTCGTGCCCATGGCGTGGCAGGTGGTTTTTAGTGCGTCCTTCCGCACCTCCGTGCATAGACACTACCATCAAATCCACATTTTCTTTTTTTGCCTTTAGAATTACCTGACGCACCAATGCTGTGTCCACATGTTTCAGATTGTATGAGTTTTGACCAAAGGCCATGCAGGCGATACGAAGTCCTCCGCGTTCAATGATGGCGTATTCCGGGTGGCCTTTGTAGCCTGAGGTGGCGATGCCCAAAGATGCCAATGTCTTTTCTGTGTCGTCTATGCCGACCGGACCAAAATCGTTGCTGTGGTTGTTGGCTATGCCAAGGTAATCATAACCAGCTTCTTGCAGACGGATTCCCAGACGGGTTGGCATGCGGAAGGCGAAACTGTTTTTCCCGTTGCCTTTTGTGCATTTGCCACCATCGGTCATTGCTCCCTCAAGGTTGCCGAGTGCTACATCTGCGTTGACGAGCAGGTCTTTCACATCTTTAAGTACGTATTTGGCATCTTCTTCCGGAATCATTTGAGAAGGGTAGTTGGTGCCAAGCATGATGTCTCCAGTGAGAGCAAAGGTGAGCGTGTCTTTTTTTGCCTTTGCTGGTGTGGTTGTTTCTGCAATGCTTGCAGCATTGGTGGTGCTGTCGGATGGCATGGATGGCGCTTCTGCCTGCTGGGCACACGCGGAAAAAGGTAGCGCTCCCAGGTATAGTAACGGAAGAAATGATTTTGTGTTCATGTGTGGCGATTTATCGTGTTTTCACAAAGTTAGTGGTTTTTCTCAGACGTTCGCAAAAATTTTAAACAACTTCTCAGTTTTTTTTCATATATTTACGAATTTAAAAACCAACGGTGGCAAGATGCCCTGATGGGTTATATTTTGAGTATTTATGACGAAAAACTACATTAAATATTGGCTTTTTTCTTTGCTGACCTTTTTCGTGTTTGGAATGGGTTGGGAAGGAAATGCGGCAACCACAAAAAAAATGTTTTTTGATCATTTTACCGTGGACAATGGTATCAGTTCCAACCAGGTGGCTTCGGTGAAACAAGATCTTCACGGCCATATTTGGATGGCTACCGATTGCGGGTTGAACCGTTTTGATGGCGCCATCTTCAAGTCCTATGGCAAAATGGAGTATCCGGGCATCTATCGGCAGGATTTTGAGCAGCTTTTCTTGCTCCCTAATGGGGATGCTGTGATGGGGGGCTACACCGGACTGTTGCTTTATTATGATGCTCAGAAAGATTTGTTTCACGATGCGGCTCCGTCCGATTTCGCCAAAACATATCTGAAAACGACGAATGGTTTTGCCGATGGGCTCTCTAAAGATGTCTTTGCTTTCACGTCAACGGGTTTTTACAAACTCGATTCCTCCAAACAGGTTTTTGTGAACGATTTCCCCGCTTATGAGAAACTTCAGAATGACATCAAAGAGATGTATGTGGACGTTCGTGGACGTTATTGGCTGATAACAACGAGGGAGTTGATGGTTTGTTCGGAACAGGGTGACGTGGAGTCTGTGTTTAACCTGGCTACAGACGATGCGTCTTCCATCATTTCCTGTTTTCTGCCTTTATCTGATTCTTTGGTGGCAGCCTATGGAGTGGCAGACCGTGTTCACTTTTTCTCAATTGATGGAAAAGGGAAAGTGAGACTTGAACGTGTGGTGCAACTGCCTTTCAAAAATGTGCGTGAAATGGTGTGTGCTCCAAGTGGAGAATGGTGGATTGTGACCGATGGATATGGTCTCTGGCATACCAACGCGACTCCTCAGTCAAGCGGCGATTTTGAACGAATTCTGCCTTATGGCGCGGATGAGTCTGCTTTCAATAAGTTGTATGGCGTTTTGGTGGACCGGAATGGTGACGTCTGGGTAGGCTCCCAGAATTCCGGACTTTGGCGATGCAGACGTGGTTCTTCCAATGGCGTTTTCTCTTCTGCCGAATTGGGTATGACTTGCGTGGCTACTGATTTCGCCATGGCTGGAAAGCAGATTTATGTCGCCAGCGATGGGGTTGGCGTTTACACTTTCAATAGAAAGTCTAATGAAATGACGCTGTTTGGTGAGGCGCAAGGACTGACCAACAAAAATGTCACAGCGCTTTATTCCGACAGCAATAACCGACTTTGGGTGTCAACCTGGGGTGGCGGTTTGTTCGTGGCGGAGCATGCGGACAATCCGGACAATATCCATTTTAAGCCGGTTTCTTTCAAAGGTATCGATATGCCACGCACCAATTTCTTCAAGGCGATTGAAATGAAGAATGGCGATTTTTGGGTATGCTCGGGGGGCGACGGCGTCTATCAATGTATAAATGGCGTCTGGTCGGTCAAAAGCTTGAAACACGAGAATTTTGGCCCCGATCCTGACCAGTGGCCTTATTTTGTGTTGCCTGTTGGCAGTTCCGATCAGTGGATCTTCACTTCTTCCACCGCTTGGATCAATCACAACGGACAGGTTCGCCCAGTTGACGCGCATTACCAGGGCAGCAGCCACGACCTCATCGGCGTGAAAGATGCTTGTTATGTGCCAGGGCATGGGGTGCTGTTGGCAACCAACCAGGGACTTTTGCTTTTTTCTACTGACGGACAGAGTTTCCAGGCTCTCGATTATTGCCCTCAAGTCGATTATTCGTCTATATGTGTGGGGAATGACGGCGATGTTTGGGCAAGTGGTGCCTGCGGCATCATTGGAATCGACATGAACAAGCGCACGGTGTATAACTATCCGATGGATTTCAGTGCGAAAGGTCAGAATTTCTTTTTCAAGCGTTCCCGCTTTGTGGACGATACGGGCAGAATTTATTTTGGCAATCGCGAGGGCTTTTTTAGTTTTGATCCTTCCCGCCTGCCGGAAGATAAAGGACCCGATTTCCTCTCGTTCTCCAATTTTTATGTCAATGGCACTAAATTGAATATCAATGCGGATGGACTTTTGTGTCTGAATGAAGATGAAAAGGGGGAGTGGAATGTCGCACATAGGAAAGGTTCTATTACACTGCGGCATGGTGAAACCAATTTGAACATCGGATTGGATATGGTCGATTTCCACGAGTGTCGTTGCCATTGCTATTATCGCCTGAAAGGCTTGAATGAGGAATGGACTCAGGTGGGGCATAGCCAGAATATCAGTTTCTCTTATATCCCTTCTGGCGATTACACGCTGGAGGTGAAGGCGCTTCGTACCGACAACTCTACGCAAGATGCTCTGCTCTCGCTTTCGCTCTCTGTGCTGCCGCCTTGGTGGGCTACTTGGTGGTTCCGCTGCTTGGTGGCCGCCTTCCTTGCTTTCTTGGTTTTCTTGAAAATCAAATCTTTGCAAAAGGAAAGCGCTGTCTTGCAACAGAAAGTGGAAGAGCGCACTATGGAACTGGTCAATAAAAACCAGTTGATTGAAAAACGCAATGCCGAACTCAATAAAGTGCTTGGTTATAAAGACCGACTTATCGCGGTGGTGGCTCACGATTTGAAAAATCCGATGTTTGCCATTGTGGGTGCTTTGGAAGGTCTGAAACGGAAAGATGAAACGCTGAGATCGGAGGAAAGACAAGTGATTGTCGGCAATGTCCTCAACAGCGCCCGTACGCTTCAAAACGAGATGAGCAAACTCCTCGCATGGGCAACCAGCAGCCAGGATGATATTGAATACCGACCAGCCAACACCGATTTGGCAAAAATCCTTGCCGATGATATTGCGCTCGTTTCTCCAAGTGCAGAAGCGAAAGGTGTGAAACTTTTCAGTGAGATCAATATCCGGAACTATGCGTTTGTCGATTCCCGCATGGTCAGCACCGCTGTGCGCAATGTTTTGAGCAACAGTGTGAAGTTTACACTGCCAGGTAAAAATGTCTATTTGAATGCTTGGCAAGATGGTAAAGAAATCATTGTGAAGATCAACGATGAGGGCGTGGGCATGAGTGCTGAAAAGTTGGCGGAACTGCAAAAAAGCGGACGCCATGCCAGCACCGATGGCACAAGTGGAGAAAAGGGAACAGGACTTGGAGTCAATATCGTTCGCGATTATGTGCTCCAAAATAACGGTAGAATGGAAATATCCAGCAAAGAGGGCGAGGGTACTACCACTTTGATAATCTTGCCTGCTGCCGATGAAAAGATCCTGACTTCCGATTTGGCGCCGGATGTTGTTCCTTCTTTTGAAATGGATGCCGAACTGATGGAGGGTAATACCATCTTGGTGGTGGATGATGATGAACTCATCTGTGAAAACATCAAGAATATGCTCGACAATTATGTGAAGGTGATTGTTGCCCACAATGGTAAGGAAGCCATTCAGATGGCCTCTGAAAATGATGTTGATGTCGTGGTGAGCGACGTGGAAATGCCGGTGATGAACGGTATTCAGATGAGTATCGACTTGTCTAAGAATGCCCAACTCAATCATATTCCTATCTTGTTTTTGTCGGCAAGAAGCACGGAAAGCGACCGCCTGATGGGTTTGCTGACGGGAGCCATAGACTATATCCCTAAGCCTTTCAGCCGAAATGAATTGCTGATTAAGATCAACAATATCCTTTCGTTGCGTCAAAAGCAGCAGCAGCGTTTGTTGAAAGACCATATGGCTGTTGGTGTTGTTAATCTGGCAGACGATGAACAACCAATGCCGGATGTTGATGACAAACCGGGAAATGAGGAGGTGAATAATGCCGGTGTGGCGAATGAGAAACCTAAGGAAGAGGTGATCAACCCATGGCTCCAGCAAATGCTCGATGTGGTTGAGAAGAACTACACCGACAGCGAATATTCTGTGGAGCGTTTGGCCGATGATATGTGCATGACCAAAATCACCCTTTACCGCCGCTTGAAGTCGCTCACTGGGCAATCGCCTGTGGAGGTCATCAACGATTACCGACTCAATAAAGCGATGGCGTTGCTCAAAGAGGGCAAAATGCCTGTCGGAGATGTCGCCTACAAAGTCGGTTTCTCCGATCCTGCTTATTTCACTCGCCGCTTCCGATCCGCCTTCGGCTGCCCTCCAAGCGCAGTGAAGACCGACGATTAGCCTGGTGACTGCAGAATAGGCTATGTTTTACAAGAGAAATTGAATATTAGATGGAAGATAAAAAGAAATTGCTTGCCAGCAGTTACCGTCAACTTTTGGCAACTGCTGAAGATAAATACACCACCGAAGAAATCAAACTCTTCCGCACGGTTTTTAGTAATTATGAGCAGGTGGCTGATCCTGAAGCCGCTTTTGATGGCATGCTCAGAACGCTTGGTGCTGCTTTGATTTTGCAGCAGGAGGTGAATCTGGGCAAGGCTTTGATTTTTGCCAAATTGTTTTTCGGCGCTGTGCATTGTGGATTCTTGTCGTATGATCAGGCTCAGAAAATGGCCGACCCCACCACTTCCAAGTTGCTGGAAGGATTGATGAAGACAGAAGACTTAAGCAATACACACAGTTCTGCTATGGAAAGTGAGAATTTCCGTCAACTCCTGTTGGCGTTGGCTCACGATGTCAGGGTGATTGTTATCCTTATCTGCGATCGCCTCTACATGCTTCAGAATATCATGAACTATCCCGAGGCAGAGCGCGACCAGATCGCACGCGAGGCTTCTTTCCTTTATGCTCCGCTGGCGCACCGCATGGGACTTTATCATGTGAAAAGTCAGTTGGAAGATCTTTCCATGAAATTCCTGCATTACGATATCTACAAAGAGATTGCAAAAGGACTCAACGAAACCAAGCGCTCGCGCGATGCTTATATCACGGCTTTCATTGAACCTTTGAAGAAGAAACTGGCCGATGCTGGCTTTAAATGCAGCGTAAAGGGAAGAACAAAGAGTATTTTCTCCATCTGGAACAAAATCAAAAAGCAAAATACCACTCTGGCTGGCATTTACGACCTTTTTGCCATACGCATCATCCTCGATGCTCCGCTCGACCAGGAAAAGTCGCAGTGCTGGCAGGTCTATTCAATCATCACTGATATGTACACGCCAGACGTCAAACGTCTGCGCGACTGGCTTTCTATACCTAAATCAAACGGATACGAAAGCCTTCACACCACCGTTATGGGGCCGCAAGGCAAATGGGTGGAGGTGCAGATTCGTACCCAGCGCATGGATGAAATTGCCGAAAAGGGTTTGGCGGCGCATTTCAAATATAAAGGTGTCAAAGGGGAGGCCGATTTCGACCAGTTCCTCTCCAGCGTTCGGGAAATCTTGGAACATCCCGACCAGGATGTCACCACTGCCATGGACGATTTCAAACTGAGTCTTTATGATAAAGAGGTCTATGTCTTCACTCCGTCGGGTGAACTTCGTAAATTCCCGAAAGGCGCCACTTTGCTCGATTTCGCTTTCCAAATCCATAGCCGGTTGGGGGCGCAATGCGTGGGCGGAAAAATCAATGGCAAAAACATGCCGATCCGATATGTCCTCAAAAATGGTGACCAGATAGAAATAAACACTTCTGCAAACCAGAAGGTGACGAAGGAATGGCTCTCTATTGTCCAAACCAGCAAGGCGAAGGCTAAAATCAAACAGTTGCTGCGTGAACAGACCAATGCCGATGCTGAAATTGGTAAGGAAATTCTGCAACGTCGTTTCCGCAACTGGAAGATCGAGGTCGATGAAAGCATGCTGGCTAAGTTTGTGCTGAAAAAGGGCTATCCTAATATAGCAGACTTCTATACAGCGCTCGCGCAAGAGAAAATAGACATCATGAAGGTGCGCGACGACTATCAAGAGTATTACCGCAAGGAAAAACGCTTGGTGGAAGACAACACACAACCGCAAAGTGCTGCCGATTTTGAGACAACTGAAACGGTTGAAACGCAGACTGCATCGGATGATGTCTTGGTGATCGATAAAAACCTGAAGGGTATCCAATACGAGTTGGCCCGTTGCTGCAACCCGATTTTCGGCGATCCGGTTTTCGGCTTTGTTTCCAGCAAGGGACTTATCAAAGTGCACAAGACGTCTTGCCCCAACGCTCCGCAGCTGATCAGTCGTTTTGGTTATCGTGTTGTGAAGGCACGCTGGTCTGGTAAGAGTGTCGGCAATCAGTTCATGGCAACCATCCGTGTCGTGGGCAGAGACGATATTGGTATTATGACCAATATTTCTTCACTCATTCAGCGCGAGGCGAATGTCGCATTGCGTTCGGTCTCTGTAGATTCTGTTGACGGCCTTTTCCAAGGAAATATCACTGTTCGTCTCGACGACACCACCAGTCTTGAAGCGCTCATCCGCAAGATCAGAACGGTTAAGGGGGTGACATCTGTAAGCAGATACTAAAACCGGTGAATTTATAACGGTTACCTTATATGGATGTTCCCCGGCATTGCGGCCTGCAGGCGGTCCATTTGGAGGGCTTGCTCAATGGCTTTCTGCTCGCGTTCAAATTCTTTTGGAGTGGCAAACAGTTTGATGCCCAAAGATGGGGTTTCGTTCATTTGCTCCCAAAATGATGGCTTCTCCGGATATACTCCGATTTTGTAGTCTTTGCTTATGCCTGCGTATTCAGCGGCGATGCTTATGGCTGTATTCAGTGTTCCGAGTGTGTCCACCAATCCCAGTTCCAAAGCACGTTTCCCTGCCCACACGCGGCCTTGCCCTATGGAGTCTATCCCGGCTTTGGTCATTCCTCTTCCGTCTGCGCAGCGGGTTAGGAAGGTGTCATATCCGTGTTCTACGTTTTTCTGGAGAATGGCGAGAAATGCAGGGTCTGGTTTCTGCAGCCCGTTGGGGCTGTCGGCAAATCGGTTGGTGCTTACCACGTCATAGTCGAGACCGATTTTGTTGGCTAAAGGTGCTACGTTGGGCAATATTCCGAAGATGCCGATGGAACCAGTGATGGTGGTTGGTTCCGCCACGATGGCGTGGGCTCCGCAGGAGATGTAGTAACCGCCAGATGCCGCATAGTCGCCCATGCTCACCACTACGGGCTTTTTACTTTTCAACACTTCTACTGCGTGCCATATCTGCTCCGATCCGTAGGCGCTTCCGCCTGGCGAGTTTACGCGCAATACCACAGCTTTCACATCATCATTATATGTTAGTTTCTCCAGTTGTTTGCTGAGTTTCAGGGAGTTTATGCCATCCCTGTTCCCATTGTCAATTTCTCCGGCGGCATATACCACTGCTATTTCATTGGTGCTCGTTGCCACAGGAAAGATCCCATCTACATAGTCACCCGGTGTGATGAGGTTCAGGTCTTCTTTTATTTCCATTCCGAGGCGTTGTTTGATGGAGGCTTTCACCTCATCGTAATAGGCGATGCGGTCGGCAAGTCCCAGATCGATGGACGTTTGTGCGTCGCGTAGGCCGAGCATGGAGTCGGCTGCTTTGCGGATGGCGCTGGTGTCGATATCTCTGCTGGCGGCGATGTCTTGGCTGATTTCAGACCAGATGTCGCCGATGAGCAAACGTGCTTGCTCCTTGCTTGGCTCGCTCATCTGCTCGTTGGTGTATGGCTCAGTCGCCGATTTGCAGGTGCCCACTTTTACCACGTCGATACCGATGCCGATCTTCTCCAGTGCGCGCTTGTAGAAGGTGGAACTGAGGGCCAGACCATGAATGTCTATTGCGCCGAGCGGGTTGACAAAAACACTATCGGCAACGCTGCTCAGGTAATAGGCCCCTTGAAGGTATTCACCGGAATAGGCGTAAACGAATTTTCCTGTCTCTTTGAACTCTGCCAGTGCGTTTCTGATCTCTTTGAGGGAGGCTGTTGATGCCGAAAAGGCACCAGATTTGATGAGAATGCCTTTTATGTCTTCTTCTGTCTTTGCGGCTTCTATCGAAGTGAGGATGTCGTCCAATCCCGGCACATAAGTATTGATGCCCATGTCTGAATACAGTTCGTTGCCCGATCGCTCTTGCAATTCGCCCTCCAGGTTCAGCAATAAGACGGTGTTTTCTTTGACGGTACCCTTGCTTGATGAGCAAACAGCGATAATTATAAAGAGAACTAATGGAAGTCCCACGATGATGGTAAAGCCTACCAAGACGGCTGCAACGGTTTTTAAGAATCCCTTCATAGATGTTGTTTTAGTGTTTTGTTGTTTTTTTCGTTCCTCAAAATTAGTAAAATATCCAATGCTTTTTATTACCTTTGTGAAAACGTTTCTAAGCATTGCTTTGAATTTTTTCTAGAATAAATTTAAAGAACTATAAACAAACATGTTAAAACGACTCGTAATGAACAAGTTGGGATTGACAGCGGCTGGCTGCTTTTTTTTGATGAGCAGTTTGTTCGCCCAGTCCAGCCATTATGTTGAACCAGGTCTTGACACTGAATCTGCGCCAACATTTGGTACTATCGACAGCGCTTCGCTCAATTGCGAAATCCTTTCTGCTCCTATCTATCCGATTGGTTCCCCTGTTCAACTTTGGGGCAAACTCAAGGTGGGTAAAAACAAATTGGGTTATCGCTGCTTGTGCGACAGCAAGGGCAATCCTGTTCAACTCCGTGGTATGAGTAGCCACGGCATGCAGTGGGCGGGTGTGGCTTGCCTTACCGAAGCAAACATTCGTTGCTTGCGTACCGACTGGAATACCAACGTTTTCCGCGTCGCTGTTTATGTGGATGAAGAGGGTGGATACGCCTACAACCCAACTCACCGCAGCCGCTACATTGAAAATCTCGTAAAGTGGACTGCCGCTGCTGGTATGTACCTCATCATCGACTGGCACGAATTGAAACCAGGTAACCCTCAAAGCCGAGTTTACCGTAATCGCCGCGATACTGGCAAAGACCTCGCCGCCGATTTCTTTACTTATTGCGCACGTCGCTACCAGCGTCAGAGCCACGTCATTTTCGAACTGTGTGACGAACCTAATGGTGAGGACTACCAGAATGAAAAATACGATGGTAAAAAATGGCCTTGGAGAGAACAACCTCGTGTGACTTGGGAAGATCACATCAGACCTTATTGCGAACAGATGCTTAAAATCATCCGTTCTTACGACAAAGACGTGGTTGTTATTTGCGGTACTCCAATGTGGGACCAGTGCCCTGAAATGGTGATCGGAAAGGAACCTAAAGATGAAAATGGCAAGCAGTACGAAAATTTGATGTACTCTTTCCACTTCTATGCCGCTACCCACAACGATGGCAAGCACTACGATACCGCTGTCCCTGCGTACGACAACGACTTCATGACGCGTTTCCAAAAGGGTGACAAAATCGCTCCTTGTATTTTGAAGAAACTCCCTATCTTCGTTACTGAATGGGGTACAACCGATGCCAGTGGTTGGGCTAACTTCCGTCCTGACCTCAGCGACCGTTGGTTGAAAATCTTCGATGGTGACAACGACGCTAAGCAGGTGGTTAGCTGGTGCAACTGGAGTTTCAGTGCTGAAGGCGGTGCTTGTGCTGCCCTCAAATGGAACGATGGCAACATGGAACCTTTTGACGACAAGATTCTTACCGAATCTGGTAAATACATCTTCAAGAAATTCCATGAAAAGTTCTACACTGTGGAAACTGGTTCTGACGAATAATTGACTGTTTTATATTTAAGGCGCTGCACGTTTCCGAGTCAGCGCCTTTTTTTCGCTAACTTATATTTCTAATTGATTGAAAATGCGTAAATCTTTATTTTTCATGGCTACTGCTTTTGCTCTTTCTGCCTGCTCTTCAGGGGGGAATGATAATAATCAGAGCGCGTGTGGCAATGCTTCCACTCGTTATGCCAATCCTGCCAATATCACTGAAAATGCGGCTTCTTATGGCTCTATAGACGAAGAGTCTGCCAATGTTGAGGCTCTTCCTGCTTCTGTTTATCCTAAGGGTAGTCCGGTTGATATGTGGGGCAAACTCAAGGTCGATACCAATGCGGCCGGCGTGCGTTGCCTTTGCAGTGAGAAGGGCGAGCCTGTTCAACTTCGTGGTATGAGCAGCCACGGAATGCAATGGCCTGGTGTGGCTACTCTCACTGAAGCCAACATCAAGTCGCTGCGCAACGATTGGAACAGCAACATCTTCCGTATCGCTGTTTATGTCGATGAGGAAGGTGGCTATGCCTACAATCCAACCCACCGCTCTCGCTTCGTTGAAAACCTGGTGAAATGGACTGCCGAAAACGGTATGTATCTCTTGATAGACTGGCATGTGCTTACTCCGGGAAACCCGCTCAGCCCTATCTATCGCAACCGTCCTGAAAGTGGCAAAGACCTTGCTGCCGATTTCTTTACATACTGCTCGCGTCGCTACAAAAACCAAAAGCACATTTTATATGAGGTTTGTAATGAACCAAACGGTGTGAACTTTGAAAATGAAAAGCACGACGGCAAGATGTATCCTGAATACTGGAATCCACGTGTCACTTGGAACGAAAACATCAAACCTCATTGTGAGGCCATGTTGAAAATCATTCGTGCAAACGACCCTGATGTTGTTGTTATCTGTGGAACTCCTCACTGGAGCCAGCGCCCTCAGGATGTCATTGGCAACGAGCCTAAAGACGAAGCCGGAAAACCTTACGACAACTTGATGTACACTTTCCACTTCTATTCGGCAAGCCACAATGATGGACGTCACATCGAAACCGATGTGAAATTCTGGGATGTCAATTTCATGCAGTTCTTCAAGGAAGGGTGCGATTCTGTACCTTGTATCTTGAAAAACCTCCCTATCTTTGTTACCGAATGGGGTACTACCGATGCTGGTGGCTGGAAGAATTTCAGTCCTGAACTCAGCGATATGTGGATGAAAATCTTTAGCGGAGACAACGATGGCAAACAGGTTGTAAGTTGGTGCAACTGGAATTTCAGTTCTGAAGGTGGCGCTTGTGCTGCCCTCAAGTGGAATGATGGTAATTTGGACCCATTCGACAAAAACATTCTTACCGAGTCTGGTGAATATGTTTTTAAGGAATTGCACAAGTAATTCTGAAGATAACCTTTATTTGTATATACGGTTGGCACATGTGTGCCAACCGTTTTTTTCTTAACTTTGCGAAGTAAACATTGTGCCGTTATGAAATTAAAGAAATTCGATGTCTTTATGATTTGTATCATTATTCTTTACGCTATTATTTACTTCAATGAAAATAGCAAAGAATGCAAATCAAATGTGGTTTCCGAAGATCCTGTCAATACTCCTGTTATAGACTCTGCTTATTGTGAGGCAGTCTCATCAAATTCAGTAAAGGATAATGAGAGTGAAGTTAAAGAGGATATAGACAGTGACCTGTGTATTCATGCGTCACCAACAATGAGAAACGGGCACATGTGTGTTGACCTTGGAACGAGTGTGCTTTGGGCTACCTGCAATGTTGGCTCCAACAATATCCCCACCAGTAAAGGAGATTTTTTCAGTTTTGGCGAGGTTAAACCTAGAAAAGGCACATATTCTTCTATTGAATACAAAAAGAACAGAAGAGTCAACTATGATACTCTTCCTGACAAGCATTTGATGTTGCAAGATGATCCTGCTTATGTTTTCTGGGGTGGTAATTGGAGGACTCCAACTCTTTCAGAGGTTGACGAACTTATCGATAATTGTAATTATAGATGGGTTAAAAACTATATGAATAGTGGGGTTGAGGGCTGCCTCATAAGTTGTAGGTGTAAGAAAAATCCTAAATCGATATTTATTCCCGTAAATGGTAGATTCGAGGTGGATTCTGTTGAAATCCAGCACAGTGGAATAATGAATAGAAATGGGGTCAATTTATGGACTTCAAGTCTTGATTTCAACGAGCACAGTTGGGCGCGTGAAGGCGAAAAATCTTGTTATTATGTATCTATCTACGATAATGATAAAGATGTATATTTTAATTCATTATGTAGCGTTTTACCTTATTATAGTATGCCAATCAGACCTGTTATAAACAAATTGCATTCTCCTTGGCGATACTAAAAAAGGAAGGGAATTTTTATGCTTTCCCTTCCTGTCGTATCGGTCGCTCTGACGAGCGCGCGTTTTCTTGTTTTTTGTGACTGTTTTGTGTTGGTAAGCCAACTGGCCTCCCCTGGCCTCTTTCTCTGCCTCCCGGCTTGCCTTTCGGTTCGCCTTGATGAGGTCTTCTGTTGTTCCTATCATTTTCATTTCTATTTTTTTTAAAAGTGGTGCAAAATTATCATCTTATTTCGATTTTGCCAAACTTTGAGATGAAAAACTATGAAATCCAATGATGGTTGTCTGCCAAGTTTTATACATTTTCAATTTTTGCTTTAAACCTGCTCCCTATATATTTGATTTCTAAATAAATCCATAAAAAATTGAAAATTAACCCAATAAGGACCAAAATGGACCAACGTAGTTTGTTTATTCTCTATTATATTTGTGATGCAAATAAGATGATTGTTTGTGAATATCATCTTTAATGATATGTTTCTTTTCTTTTAAACTACAAGTAAGTATGGGTTTATTTGATTCTTTAGTCGATGCTGCGGCTAAAAAGGCTGCAGAAATACAGCAATCAGCATCGGAGGTTGTTGATAGTGTCTCTTCGATTGCGGGGCAAGCGGCCGACGCTGTTTGTGATGGTGCAAGTCAGGTGGGGGAGTCTATCAGTAACACCGCAAGTGAAGCGTACGACTCAATTGTAACAAAGAAAAATGAAACTCTTAATGACATTCAAGAGTATTCTGCAATTAAATTCTACGAGTTTCTCAATTCTTTTGATTTTACATCCTATATTAAGACTATGAAGGAAACTCAAGAAAAAGAAAAGAAAGATTTGACTCTTCTCATTGATTTTATGGAAAAAATTCAAGCCTTTGCTCTTGAAGGGAAAAAAGAATATTTAGACAAAAAGAATTGAAATGGCTACTCAAAAAAAATCGGCTTTTGCTACCATACAGGAGTTTGTAAAAACTATTGATTTTGATACTCTTATCGAAGTTGCGGAATTTGCTGCTTTAATTCCTGCAATAGGTACTATTTGTGTTGTGATTATCAAAATTTTGAAGTTCGCAAAAAAGTTTCAACCGACTGCAAGCAAGGTTTTGGTTAATGCTGACCAGTTATATGGTGTAGTCAACAATAATCAGGTTGTAGTAAACGAGGCTGAGGAAAAAATCAATACGCTTATAGAAATCGCTCTTGAAGATGGGGTGGTTACCGACGATGAGGCGAATTACATTCTCGAAAGGGCTGCTGTCTTAGGCGTGGACGTTGATATAGTTAAACTAAAATTACTTTCTGGAAATAGATAAGATTATGAACGATAACGCATCTTTAGTAGAAGAACTCATTAATGCCATTTGTGATGGCTCAATTGACAATAAATGGAGTCTCATTAAAATGAAAGCAGTTGATGCTGGTGTGAAGGATATTCAAAGCATCAGAACACTTGTTGAAACTATTGCAACCAGCTTAAAAGATGGCTCTTTTGATAGCAAAATTGATCTTTTAAAACTGCAGGCTGCCGATGCTGGTATCGACCAAAGTAAACTGGCTCAAATAATTGCAGCCATAAAGTTGAAAATTGGTAATAACAAATTGGATGAAGAGCCTACTCCTGCTGAAGTTTCAAAGGAAAGAACAGAAACAAACACTGAAAACCCTCAAGACAAACTTAAGTCTGATGTGGGCATCGTTTCGCAACTTCTAAAGAATAAACTTTTCATCACTTTAGTTCTTATTCTAACCCTGGTTTGTCCTTTCTTCACTGACTACGACCTCTTATACAAAGTCTTAATTGCAATTGGAGGTGCTATTCTATACACCGTAGGTATTGTTATAACTCTCTATTCAAAACCTGCGGCTTTGAAAATATACTTGATAGTATATGCCGTTTTAATGGTCGTCTTGGCAGTTGTTTAAAACTTTGAAATTGAAGTGCGGTCAGTGTGTCCCGCAGATTCTGTTCCTGCTGATTTATGCAATACAAGATAAGCATTATCAAAAATATCAAAATAATAACTGAATAAATAATGGGGGGATAAGGTAAAACAATATCTCTTTATTAAATAAGAATCGCCTAGGCTATTAAAACAGTGACCTCTATAGCCTAAATGATTCGATAAAGTATACTTATAGAGGTTACTACGAACAAAATCATGAAAATATTCACTGGATTATTGGTTTTGTGTGCTTCCGTTGGTCTGTTTTCTTGCTCAAAGGGAAATTTGACCGATGAATTCAACACAAAAATGCAGAATGCTAGTTGTGCGGAATTGGGTTCCGTAGAATGCAGAATTAGTAAAGTTATTAAAGCAGACGACAACGCCAGCTGGTATAAGTTTGGCGACCGTAAAATCCTTTTTGAGTGTAAAGGAACTATAAAAGCAGGTGTTGACTTAAGCGAGAAAGACAGCTACACGGATGTAATCGACGAGAAGACAAATGCTATTACACTAACATTACCAGCCCCAAAAGTACTAGCCCTAAACATGGATCCTGAAGAAACAAAACTGGTTTATGAAAAGGTTTCTGCAACCCGTTTCGATTTCAGCTCTGTTGAACGTACCGACCTTCTTCGCCAAGGTGAACAGTCTATTAAAGAAGATCTTGGCAAAACAGGCATTCTAGAGGAGGCCGAAAAGAACAGTACGCTCTTCTTCACTGCGATGCTCTCGCAGCTTGGCTTCAAACAAATAACCATCAACTATAAGAAAGGATAACTATGGATATTAAAGAAGAAATAAAGGATACCTTGAAAGAAACTATCAAGGAAAATATAGGCGGTCAAGTAAAAGACTCGGTAGTAGGAACAGCAACTTCCGCATTTTTTGGCCAGTTGAAAGTGTATCTCTACATAGGTCTCGCTATTTTAGCCCTGCTTTGCGTAGTTTTTCTTCAGTTCAAATACAACATTTTTGGTTGGGGAGAAAGTTCGCTGAAGATTGACAAGACTGCTCTTGTGGTAGAACAAACCAAAAAGATTCAAGAATTTACGTCTGCACAATTCTACGAGGAAACAGCAATTAAGAAAGAACGTGTAGATTCTGGCATGGTCTACAACAGCAACTGCGAATTAGTGGTTCTAGTTCACGGTACTGTTCGTGCTGGTTTCAACCTTTCTAAACTTGGGTCTAACGATATCGTTGTAAAAGGCGACACCGTTTACTTGAAATTGCCAAAACCAGAAATTTTCGACGTTATCGTAAACCCTTCAAACTACGAAATCTTCATTGAAGACGGCAAATGGGGACACGAAGAAGTAACTGAAGCTGTTGCAAGAGCTAAGAAACAGATTGAAGAAGATGCTATTAAGAACAATGTTCTGGGCACAGCAACAAAATCGGGTAAGGCAAAACTAACAGAACTCTACAAATCATTCGGTTTCAACACCATCAACATCGAAGTTTGTGGTGAAAACAAGTAATTAAGTATAGTGTTTATATACAAGTTGGCATTTTTCTTTTGCCAACGAATTTTTACGAATAAAATAATTTATTGGATGATTGCTGATTTATACTAAGAATGCCTGTGGCATTTCAAATTACTACTTATTTTATGCAGGTTCCAATTCTGATTCGTAATAATTCATAATGCCAGAGACGTTGTTAGTGGAAATAAATTCAACACATTATTTTTTGTCGAGGTTAGTAAAAATTCGTTAGATAAATTACATTGCTGGTGCCTACTTGAAAATAAAACTTTAAGTATTCTACTCCAAAAATAAAACGGCTGAATCCCATTTCGGAATTCAGCCGTTTTCTTATTTTAAGTGACTTCTATAAATTCATTTCAAGGGATTTTGAGTTTGTTCAGAGCAGTTTGTTGTGCGGAAGGAAGGAGTAGTGCGAGCATTGTGACCGACTCACAAACAACAAGATGCCTAAAGAAAACAAAAATCACTGAAAAGATTTCCGGACATCACAATTGCGTTATATCATAAAATCGGTGAATTTGTAGAAGTCACCTTTAGCGTTATTCTTACGCTCTTTTACCCCACTTGAATAAATACAAACAGAGTGGAATAAGATAAAGTAGTGCAATCAGCAGAATCCTGCCTTTATTGTTTGGCAATTCCATTTGTCCGTATTCACATTCTGCCAATGGCTGATCAAAGGTCGGAATGTTTTGCACTGCCCATTTATTAATGATGTTTCCTTCTTTAATAAGCATGAGGCCTGGACTGCTTCGAATGATGGTTTTCAACATGATTTCATCAGCGTTGAGATATTCATACTCTGCACCAGTTGCTTTTTTGTACTTCTCCATGTCCGGATTGTCTTCTCCTGTTGCAGTCAGACAGTAGAACTTATAGCCGTTTTCTTTAGCATACTCGTATGCTGCGTTTATGCTCTTTCCATAGTTGTAATGTGCGCCACCAGGGTTAGACATCAGGTTAAATTCGCTCAAATTGTGTGCAATCAACAAGAAAACATAGTTGCTGTCCTCCAAAATCACATCAGTGATGTCGCCATCGTCTGAATGGTTCAATACGAAGTCGTGGATTGGTGGCTCATATCCTTTGGAAATCAATACGTTTTTGGAATCTACAAATTCCCATGTGGAGTCTTTGGGATAATTCTCCATGGTAAATTCCTTCTCCACGCCGTCTTTTTTATAGATGAGCGTGGTTTCATATACGTCTTTTTCCGCATCCTCTGGAATAATCATCGATTCTGGAATGTTTGTTCCTATTTTATAAGGGCGGAAGTCAATGACAGGAAGGTTTTGGAAACACAACCCAGTTATAATCAACATGAAGATCAGTGAGTAAGCAGCTATGGCTATTTCTGTAACCCATGTGAAACCTCTCTTGCAGAATTGGCACCAATTCAAAACGATGATTACAGCTATCAACAAGACAACGTTTTTCCAGAAAGTCGCCCAGTTACTGATCACTAATGCGTCGCCAAAACATCCGCAGTCGGTTACTGGATTGTAGAGTGCAAGGTAGAACGTGATGGGGGTCATTACCAGCATAAATAGCAATACTCCTATCGCAGTCAATTTTTGTCGAACGCCAAGCAGCATGCAAACTCCGAGCATGAACTCTGCGGCACTCATGAGTGCCATGCCGAAGAAACCAAGAGGTTTCAGGGGTTCCCATCCAAATGCATCCAAATAATCTACGATCTTATAAAGACCGCCAAGTGGATCTACGACTTTCACGAATCCTGAAAATACAAACACGCACCCGATCAAAATCTCTAAGACCAGAGCGATTTTTCCTTTGATTTCTTTATTCATATTGCCTGATTATTTTTATTTTCTTGTTTTTGCGAATATACCGTATATGTTGCCTGATTTTTGTGAAAATTTTATAACAAACTAATAATTAAGATTGTATATTTTGCGAATGGTGTAGCGTGCATTGCACATTTGCCTATTCGCAATTTTTCGCCCCCTTGAAATCAACTCCCTTTCTTTGTTAAGAGATGGTTGATACCTTTTTGTATCGGCTTTATGATGACGTTGTCTATAGTCACCCCCAAAACAAGTGATATGACGTAAACGCATACAATCATGCAGAGGTAGCGCGCAACAAAATTCTCTGTTGGCAGAAATGTGCAGTAGCGCGATACAAATGTGATCATCATAAAATGCAGAAAGAAGACCGACAGGCTGTATTTGCCCAGGAATAAGACAATTTTGTCTAACCACTCGTTGCCGCTTTTATAGACACTGTAAAGCACTATGAACGCCAAGCATGAGTATATTCCGTAGAAAGGCGATAAATCTCTGCAGCCGGGGAAGCTGGAAAAAAATAGGAATTGGATGATTACCCAGCTTATTATGCCTGCTATTATTATGTATTTCTTTGTTTTTTTGTCTTTAATCAACTCATTTAAGCAATAGCCCATTATGAAATAAAGGTGCCACTGACCGCTGAATGGGCTGATCCACAATGAGGTGCGCCCGATGACAGGTAAATAGACAATCAAGAAGTTGTAAATGAATCCTATCCCGATGAAGATAAACATTCCTTTGCGACTTAATCCGCGGAATATCTTTGCCAGGAATGGGGCAAACATCAGGTTGCCAAGCAATACGTATAGAAACCAATAATGCTTTCCTGCAAAGTCGGAAAATACGTTTTTGAAGTAAAAGGCAGGTATTGTTGACAGACTTTCATGTCTTACTATTACGATGGCAGACGATTCTATTCCCATATATATGAGCATGGGAACAATCAAATACAGCATTTTTTTGTAATAGTAATTCCCGTATGTCTGCTTGCTTTCGTCGAACCGAAGTGCAAACATACCGCTCATCATGAAGAAAATGGCGTTGGCGGAGGCAAGTGTTGTAACCAATGCTTGTAGCGCTTTGTCTCCGTTTTCTGTTAACGGAATACCCACTTCATTACTGATATGGCAAATGATCACCATTAAGATCCCTGCCGCGCGTATGAATTCATAGCGTGGTTCTCTTTTAGATCGTTTCAGTTCTCCTGTTGCCATTTAGTTTTTACTTCTTACTACAAAATTAACGATTTTAAGACAATAAAAAAACAGGGTTGCGTATAAACGCAACCCTGTTGATTCAAGCTATGATGTTTTTTGCTTTAATCGGATGATTAGTCGCTCAATTTAGCTTTGATGAATTCGCGGTTCAAACGTGCGATGTTGCTGATAGAAATCTGTTTTGGACATTCAGCAGCGCAGGCGCCAGTGTTGGTACAAGCACCGAAGCCAAGTTCATCCATCTTAGCAAGCATGTTCTTTGCACGCTTTGCTGCTTCCGGACGGCCCTGTGGAAGGAGCGCGAGCTGAGATACCTTTGCTGATACGAAGAGCATTGCTGAACCGTTCTTACAAGCTGCTACGCAGCAACCGCAACCGATACATGTAGCTGCATCCATTGCTTCGTCTGCTTTTTCCTTAGGGATAAGGATGGCGTTGGCATCTTGTGGAGCACCGGTACGGATGCTTACATAACCACCAGCCTGCATGATCTTGTCGAATGCGCCACGGTCAACCATACAGTCTTTGATGACTGGGAAGCCTGCTGAACGCCATGGCTCAACTGTGATGGTTTCGCCTTCTTTGAATCGGCGCATATACATCTGGCAGGTTGTTGCTCCTTGTGCAGGTCCGTGTGGGTGACCATTGATGTAAAGTGAGCACATACCGCAGATACCTTCGCGGCAGTCGTGGTCGAATACGAATGGTTCTTCTCCTTTTTCGATAAGCTTTTCATTGAGAATGTCGAGCATTTCAAGGAATGAAGTGTCGGTTGTCACTTCCATGCCGAGTTCTTGGCTGTCGTATGTTACGAACTTTCCCTCTTCTTTAGGACCAGCCTGACGCCAAAGCTTTAATTTGAAATTTATAATGTTATCCATTTTTCTCTTTATTTTTTAGTTAAAACGTTGGAAGTGAGCATTAGTTCTTGTAGTTACGTGTCTGAACCTTGATTGCTTCGTATTCAAGTGGCTCTTTTGAGAGTTCTGGTTCGTTGCCTTCGCCCTTGTACTGCCAGCATGATACATAGAAGTAGTTCTCGTCGTCACGTTTTGCTTCGCCTTCTTCTGTCTGATATTCAATACGGAAGTGACCACCACATGATTCGTTACGGCTGAGCGCGTCGCGTGCGATGAGTTCGCCCATTGTGATGAAGTCGTTCAAGCGGAGTGCCTTGTCAAGTTCAATGTTGAAGCCTTCCTTGCTGCCTGGAATGAAGAGGTCTTTTTCAAATTCTTCACGAATCTTCTTGATTTCTACCAATGCTTTCTTCAAGCCTTCTTCATTACGACCCATGCCGACATATTCCCACATGATGTTGCCGAGTTTCTTGTGGATAGTGTCAACTGACTTCTTACCGCCGATGCTCATCAAGTGGTCAACCTTCTTGTTCCAAGTTTCTTCTGCTTCGTCAAATTCTTTCGAATCTGTGCTGAGTTTCTTCCAAAGATCCTGGTTTGAAAGGTAGTTCTGGATGGTGTATGGAAGAACGAAGTAACCGTCTGCCAAACCCTGCATGAGCGCTGATGCACCAAGACGGTTTGCACCGTGGTCTGAGAAGTTACATTCACCAATTGCGAACAAACCTGGAATGTTGGTCTGAAGTTCGTAGTCAACCCAAAGACCACCCATGGTATAGTGAACTGCTGGGTAGATCATCATTGGATTGTAGTATTCTACACCGTCAACTACTTTTGCCAATTCTCCTGGATTTACGTCGGTGATTTCTTCGTACATGTCGAAGAGGTTGCCGTAACGCTGACGTACTACGTCAATACCAAGACGCTGGATTGATTCTGAGAAGTCGAGGAATACGGCTTCACCTGTTTCGTTTACACCATAACCATGGTCGCAACGTTCTTTTGCTGCGCGCGATGCTACGTCACGTGGTACGAGGTTACCGAATGCAGGATAACGGCGTTCCAAATAGTAGTCGCGTGCTTCTTCTGGAATATCGCTGCCTTTCTTTGTGCCTGCCTGAAGGGCTTTGGCGTCGTTCAAATCTTTTGGTACCCAAATACGACCGTCGTTACGGAGTGATTCTGACATGAGGGTGAGTTTTGACTGTTTGTCACCATGTCTTGGGATACATGTTGGGTGAATCTGAACGTATGCTGGGTTAGACATGTATGCTCCCTTGCGGTATGCTGCGATTGCTGCAGAGCAGTTACAGCCCATTGCGTTGGTTGAAAGGAAGTAAGTGTTGCCATATCCACCAGTTGCAAGAACAACTGCTGATGCGGTGAAACGTTCAAGCTTACCTGTTACGAGGTTCTTTGCGATGATACCGCGTGCACGACCGTCAACAATGACTACGTCTTGCATTTCGTAACGAGTGAAGAGTTTCACCTTCTTCTCGTTGACCATGCGGCTGAGTGCTGAGTATGCACCGAGAAGGAGCTGCTGACCTGTCTGACCTTTTGCGTAGAATGTACGTGATACCTGTGCGCCACCGAATGAACGGTTGGCAAGAAGACCTCCGTATTCGCGTGCGAATGGAACGCCCTGCGCTACACACTGGTCGATGATGCTTGCCGATACTTCTGCCAAACGATATACGTTTGCTTCGCGGGCACGGTAGTCACCACCTTTTACTGTATCGTAGAACAAACGGTAAACAGAGTCACCATCGTTCTGATAGTTCTTTGCTGCGTTGATACCACCCTGTGCTGCGATTGAGTGCGCACGACGTGGTGAGTCCTGGATGCAGAAGTTGAGCACGTTGAAGCCCATTTCGCCAAGGGAAGCGGCTGCTGATGCACCTGCCAAACCTGTACCTACTACAATAACGTCAAGTTTGAGCTTGTTCTTTGGGTTTACAAGTTTCTGGTGCGCTTTATAATTGGACCATTTTTCTGCGACTGGTCCTTCTGGAATTCTTGAATCTATAGTAGCCATAAATTATTTTTTTTCTGTGTTCATTATTTTGTTGCTTCTACAACCTCTGGATTAGCCTAAAAGGTATGCTTTTGCACATTCGCAGTTCATAAGGCTCAATACGAAGAAATATACTACTACGAATGCGAACATAAGCATGAGGATGGTTGCTACTACATTGGCAATCATCTTCCAACGGCAAAGCCATACGTTGTTGTTAAGACCGATGGTGTGGAATGCACTCCAAACGCCGTGTGAGAGGTGGAACCAGATGGCTACAAGCCATACAAGGTAAAGAATTACCATCACTGGCTGGCTGAACCAATAGAGAAGAAGTTTGCCGCCTTCTGTTGGTGATACGGTAACTTCATTTACGCCGTATGCGCCTGCGAAATTTACAATTTGACCTTCAATGCCTGCAAGTTCAGCAAACATCATCTTCGACCAGAACATATAAAGGTGAATAGCCGCACCGATAAGTACGATCAGGCCAAGAACAAACATGTTTTTTGATGCCCATTCAACGCCTGGGGCATTGCCTTCCACCTCGTATTTCTGACCACGAGCGTCACCGTTGGAAATGCTCAGCTTTGATGCAATGCCAAAGTGTGCCAAAAGTCCACCTGCCAATACTAATGTACCTACTACGGCATACCAGTTGGCACCGAGGAAACCACATACTGCATCATAAGCCTCAAGGCTGAATACAGCCACAAAGTTCATGCATGCGTGGAAAGCGAGGAAAAGCACAAGGAAAAGACCTGTGAGGCTCATCAACACTTTCTTTCCGATTGAAGAATTAATTAACCACATAAGATGTAATTTGTTTTGAAATTTATATTTATTTGTTATTATTCAGTGTTTTACGTTCGTCTTTCCAATACAAAGGCAACGCTCTTCAAGCACTTCATCCAGACGATGGGGTGCCATTTAATGGAAATAAACCAAACAAAGGTAGTCTAAAAGCACTATATCCGCCAAAAAAAAGCGCTATTTTTTTTGTTTGTCCTATATTTTTTGTGATGTGTGCTATCCTTATATTTTGAAGTCTGCCTCGTCGGTTCCCACATAGATTATTTTGTCGCCTTCTTGTTTTAGCAGTCCTTTTCGCTTCAGTATTTCTACCAGTCTGTCCACATTGTTTTCGATGTTGGTGCCGGTTCGCGCAAATCCGAGTTGCTTGGCGACTGCGCGGTGCAGGTCGTCGAATGGTATGGCGAATTGCTGTTCTGTCACATAGAGGATGGCGTTGATGTATTCTTTCTCGCTGATGTCGGTCGATGGTTTGTTCACCGCTTTGGGCGCGTGGCTGCTGGTGCTGCCCATCGGTTCTAACACGACGGGGCTCCCTTTGGGCATCTTGGCAAGCGGCAACTGGTCGGCTTTCCCGTTTTGAACGTCGTCAAGTGCGCGAAGTATGCGCGAAATCACTTTTTCTTTGTCTTCCCACCAATCTACCGACCATACTTTCATGATGTTCCAACCCAGTGCTCCGAGTATGCCTGGCTGACAAATTTCGCGGTCGCGTGCTGTGGAGGCTTGGCGGTAGGTGAGTCCGTCGCAGAGAATGCCCAACAGATAGCGGCCTTTGTCTTTCGGGTCGATGACGGCCACATCGATACGGAATGCGGAGTAGCCGACGTTGGTGTCAACTTCATAGCCGGCTTTGTTGAGACGATGCGCTATTATGTTGCCAAGGTTTTTGTGGGTTGCTGTGTTGTTGAAGATGTTGCTGTTCTCCGATGGGGCTGTGTTGTCGCTCAGTTGCAGTGTCCCTTGTTCGGCAAATTTCAGGAAGTTGCGCAGCCCGTGCACACCTTCTGCGTTGGTGCGGTCGAGGTCGATCATGTCGGAGGTGAGGGTGGTAAACACCATCATCTCATAGCGGGCGCGGCTTACTGCCACGTTCAGGCGGCGTTCTCCGCCTACCAGGTTGAGCGGACCGAAGTTCATAGACACTTTGCCTTTGGCGTCTGGTCCATATCCCACCGAAAACAGGATGATGTCGCGCTCGTCGCCTTGCACGTTTTCCAGGTTCTTGATGAAGATCGGCTCCTCGCTTTGTGTGGCTGCTGCTTCCAGTTCGCTGTCTTTGTTGAATACTTCTGCCAGCAGGTCGTCGATCAGCGTCTGCTGGGCGGAACTGAAGGTGACGATGCCGATGCTGCGTTTGCGCAGTTCGCTGTCTTTTAGCCGTCTCACCACTTCGTTCACCACCGCCTTGGCCTCTTCTTTGTTTTGGCGGCTCTTCCCTTTGTCATAGTGTCCGTCTATCTTCACGCATTGAACCTTGCAGGTGCGGTTGTCTGGCGAAGGGAAGGTGTTGAGTTTGTTGTTGTAATACTGTGAGTTGCTGAAGGCAATCAGGCTCTCGTGTTTGCTTCTGTAGTGGAATTGCAGGTATTTGGATGGCATCTTCAAGGCGAGGCAGTCGTCGAGAATGCTGTCGAGGTCATCGAGGTTGCCGGCTTCTTCGTCGGTGTTTGCGGCGCTGAAGAAGCGTGTCGGTGGCATCTGTTTAGGGTCTCCCACCACAATCACGTTTTCTCCTCTGGCTATGGCTCCCACGGCTTCACTGGTTGGCATCTGTGAGGCTTCGTCGAAGATGACGAGGTCGAATTTCTGTTGCTTCTTCACGTCTAGGTATTGGGCAATGCTCATCGGGCTCATCAACATGCAGGGACAAAGGCGGGCGAGCAGATTCGGTATCGAATCGAAGATTGTGCGGAGGGAGTTGCCGCGTCCTTTGTTGTTGATGTTGCGCATCAGGATGCCCACTTCTGAGTTCTCGCTGGCTTCTGTCGTGAGGTTGGGCAGCCCCGATGCCAGTTTTGCGTAAAGTTCCGCTTTCACCAGTTCCTGGTATTGTGCGTTGAGGACGCGGTATTTCTTGATTGTTTCTTCAAAGAGTTCACCCTTGAAGGTGGTCAGCGACTCGTCTTTGGCGAGCAGCTGGTTGGCCAGACTTTCATGGAATCCGCTTTGGAAGACCAAGGTCCATTTTGATGCGGGCACGTCGGGGTGAGTGCTGATGTATTGGACGAAGCTCCCTAATTGTGCGTCTTCAAGCGCGTGTCGTCCTTTCAGGAAAAGATACCAGTCTTTCAGTTTGTCGAGGTTGCTGTCGATGCTCTGGCACAGTGCGGCACGGTCGTGCAGGAAGTGGGTGCCTTCTGCTTGTTTCGCGTCTGTTGGCAGTCCGCTTTTTACCTGCAGGGCTTGGCTGTTTTCTTCCAGCGCTGAGGCTTGGGTGGCCAGTTCGTTGAGGGCTTTCCCGTTGATGGACATGAAGGTGTCAAACCCTTCTGCCATTTGGTTGGCAAGGTGTGCTTTGGTTGTACCCAGTTGTTCCACGTCTTCCACCAGTGCGGTAAGGGTGTTGTGGAGGGCAACGGCGTTGTCGAGCATCTCTTGTCTGTCCTGCCATTGCTTGGTGGTGCGGGCAGGGGTGTCGCCAAACAGGTTGAGGATGTTTTGGCTTTCCTCCATTTGTTTTTTCTCGGTCTGGTAGCGGATGATGGTTTCAAAGTCGTTGGGCAGGTCAATGGAACCGGATTTCAGGTGTTTCCCGATTTCTTTTTTCAGCGAGCGCTGGCTCAGCCATTTGCTTAAAAACCATTTTCCGTCAGCCTGTTTCCATTGGTTGAGCATCACTTCGGCTGGCAGGGCGAGCGCGGTCTCGGTGTAGCGCGATTGCAGGGCGTCGCTGCTCTGTTGCATGGCAAGGCCGTGCTGCAGTGCGTCGGCAATCTGTGTGCTTCTTTTTTGCAGGTTGGGGGTGCGCAGCAGGTTGCCTTCCATGTCTTTTGCCTGCGCCAGTGTTTTTGCGAATTTGCAGAGAAGGCTGGTTTGTTCTGCTGTCTGGGGCGTGTCGAGTTGTGCGATTTTCGCCACTTTCTCCACGCTTTCTGCCATTTTGTTGCAGAGTTGTACTGCTTTTACCAGCAACCCGTCGAGTTGTTCTTTCAGTTCTGGGGTGAATGTCTGGAAGTCAAGCCATCGCAGTGGGTGCGTGGCAGGGTGTCCGCAGGTCACGCCAATGCTTTGGATTTGGTCGGTTAGGTCGTTCCATTGGTCCAGTTGTTCTTTGGTCAGGCTGTCCAGCAGCACGGCCGGCAACTTGAAGCGGTCGTCAATGGTCGCTATCTCTTCTTCTGTGAGGCTGTAGCGGGTGATGGCTTGGTGGATGGAAACGCCGCAGGCGCTTGGCTCGTGCATTTTCTCCACATAATTGTTGAGCGTCTGTCGCAGGTCAAACAGTTTTTTTGCTTCTGTCTCAAATTCTTCCGGCAATTTCATCTTCACCACTTCGGTTGTGGCTTTTATTTGTTCCAGCACTTCCGATTTGCGTGCCTTGTTGGAGTGTATTTCAAGGCAGAATGGTGCGAGCCCTATTTGGGCGAGGCGGTTTTGCACCACTTCGAGGGCCACCATTTTTTCGGCGGCAAACAGCACTCGTTTCCCTTGGTAGAGGGCGTTGGCGATGATGTTGGTGATGGTTTGGCTCTTGCCGGTGCCGGGAGGGCCGTGCAAGATGAAACTCTCGCCTTGTGCCGCGCTATACACTGCTTCCAGTTGCGATGAGTCGGCGCTTACAGGAAGGGCGAGTTCGTTCGGTGCTATGGCGTGGTCGAGTGCTTCGGCTGTGGCGGAGTCGTCGGTGGCGTTCCACGTCAGTTGTCCGTTGAGCAGACTGTTTACTATTTTGTTTTCTTTCAGGGCGTCAAGGTTGCTGTGGATGTCGTTCCACATGATGAATTTGCTGAATGAGAAGTTGCCCACCAGCGCCATGTCGAGCACGTCCCAGCCTCGTTGGTCCATGATGGCGCTTCGGATGGTGGCAAGCACTTTGCCGACGTCGATGCCTTTTTCATCGGTCGGCAGTTTCTCAAGTCCGCCAATGCTGATGTGGAAATTCTGTCGCAGCAATTCCATCAGCGTGATGTTGAGCATCGTCTCTTCGTCGCGGGTGCGGATGATGTAACTGCTTCTGCGTTTCACCATTTCCACTGGCACCAGCAAGATGGGGGCGTAGTGTGGTTTCTCTACTTTTGTTTCATACCAGCGCATGATTCCCAATGCCAGATAGAGGGTGTTTGCACCGTTTTCTTCTATGCTGAGTTTGGCGGCGCGGTACAGGTCTTTCTGGGCTTGTTGGTTTTCTTTCTCGTCGATGGCGGCATAGAGTTTGCCTTTTTTCATCTCCGAAAGCAGAAACTGCCCCATGGATGATTCTTTGTTTACGGCATAGTCAATGGCGTCGGCGGTCGATTTTATGCCCCAGCTGTCTTCTTTCGGCATAATCTGAAATTCGTCTCCGTCGTAGAGCGCGTCTTCTAGTTGGTCGATGGCCGAGTTTAAGATGATCAGCGATTTGTTGGTGATTCGGTAGTTGATCAGCGAGTTGCGCAGGGTCAGGTCGAGCAGTTTGTGCTGCCACACGTCTTGCTTGGTCAGTTCGGCTGGTTCTTCGTTGATGATCTCCCAGCGGTCGATCTTGATGGGCTCTTTGTGCTGCTCTTTCTGTATGTTGGAGGTGTCTGCTTTCCATAGCCCGTTTTCGTTTATCCTGATGGGTAGGGGCAGTATGTGGCTGTAGCGGCATCGTGCCACGTCGATCACGCAGCAGAATTGCTCTGAATCTTCTAGTCTTTTGTTGGCTGCCAGACACGCGTTTTCAAACATTTCGCTGCTGCTGTCGGTCAGCATCGTGGTCTCTACCAGGGCGATGTCGTTCAGTCCCAGGTGTTTAGTCAGAAGGCTAATGTCGTCGCTCACGTTGTAGGGTAGGGTGTCGGCTTCAAGCCAAACGCCGGCAAAGGAATGTCCCTCTACGATGATGAGCAACGGACGTAGTCCGATGTTTTCGAGGCACGAGGCATAGAGCAGGGTGGTGTCGAGGCAGGTGCCGAGTTTGGTGTTGATGACTTCGTCGGCAAGGCGGACTTTCTGCCCGCTGTTTTCAAAAGAGGCTGGCGCAACGGCGTAAGTGATGTGCTGCTCTTTCAGGGCTTCATATACAGCGCCAGCCATGGCTCTCGTGCGGTTGGGGTCTTTTCGTTGGTAACCGTCCAGACTTCCGTCGCCGGTCCATTTTTTCAGTATCTCGCTGGCGCGTTTTATCACCGGCACCAGGCATGGCAGGTTGGGGGTGACGAAACTTGAAAGCAAGGCGGGCTCTATGCCGATGCCGGGCCATTCGGAAAATGGAAGTATGCTGATGTCGAAACTGCTTTCGCAAATCGTCTCGCCTTCTTCGTTGCTTACGCTGATGGTAAACGTGGTGTTGATGCGCTCGGTCAGTTGCAGGATGTAGTTCTCATCAGGCTTTATCGTAAGGGTGTCGAGGCGCAATTCCTGGTGGGCAGGCAGCGCGTCAACGCGCAGGTCGGTCGGCGCGAAAAAGTGAACTGCTGAATCGAGGTGGACGAGAAGGTGGCTCAATTCCTGGTCGGAATCGTTCTTCAGCGTGAGTTCTCGCACGATTTTGACGCCATTTTGCTGCATGGCGTAGTTCAACTTTTGCAAATAATTGCAACTTAGTTGTAGGTCTGTCATAGATGCTTTTTTCATTATTTCCAGTCGCCGTGGCTCATTTCAAGTTTATTTTTGGTCTCCTCTTATTCTTGGTCACCTCTTATGGTTCTGGATGGCTTTCTCTACAATATCCGCAATGATATACAGCCCGTTGTCGCTGGGGTATTCGTTTTCACCGGATGAATAGAAGTAACTGTCTTCAAATTTCATGCTCATTATCCAACTTTTCCCGTCGAGTATGCGGAATGGTGGGGTGTAGTGTTCTTTGTATTTGTACATTTTGTGCGCTCTCACCTCTTTTTCAATTTCCTGGAGCAGACCAATGCTGGTCTCCAAGCTGTCCATCACTACACCGCCCTTTTGGGGGTCGAAATCGCTTGCGAAGGTAACCTTGCAGGTGATTTCATCGATTTTCTCCACAGTGAATTCTTTCATCGGCATTATCGAGGTGTTGCTCAATCGGTAACTATATTTGATGAGTGGTGCGTTTGGCTCTTTTGTGGTTATTCCGGAAGTCTTACATCCAAACAGACTGGAAATGAAGGTGATAATCGACATGAATATCAGTGTTTTAATGGTTTGTTTTTTGTTCAACATAGCTATTCTTTAACTTCTTGTTTTTGCAAAGATAATCAGTTTTTTGAAAAATTCCCCGGCTGTTATAAATTTACCACCTTTTGAAGAGAATCTGAAAGGAACAATGGATGCCCATTGTGACTGAAGATTCGCCCAAAACAGACGAAAAAGACCTATAAAAAGCCCAATAGAAGCAGTTCGCAAAAATTTAAACAGCTTTTAAGCAGATTTTTTATAAGTTTGCAAAAATTAAAATTTCTTAATCGGTGTTTTTGCGTTATGAAGATAAAAAACATTCTCAGTTTAGTGGCTTTGGGCTCTTTCGCCTTTGGCTCGGTTGCTGAAGCCCAAGTCAACATTCTTCCTGTGGTGAGGACTCAGTATAAGGATGGTTCTGTTTCGTTGCAAGACCTCAGTGTGAAAGTGGATGTGGTGGGAAACATTGCCACCACTACCTTTGATATGACTTTCCACAATAGTTCCTCTCGCGTGCTGGAGGGTGAATTTGAATTCCCGCTGGGCGAAGGACAGACGGTGTCGCGCTATGCGCTCGATATTAATGGCACTCTTCGTGAAGGCGTTGTGGTGGAAAAGGAAAAAGGCCGAAAAACGTTTGAAGATGTCACACGCAGAAACGTGGACCCTGGATTGCTGGAGAAAACCAAGGGCAACAACTTCAAAACGCGCATCTATCCTTTTAATCCCGATGGAACGCGCAGAGTTTTGGTGGCTTACGAGCAAGAACTGAAATCTACAGACGGCAAATGCTTCTATCGTCTGCCTTTGGCGTCAAACGTCACTGTCCAGACGTTTAGTCTCAATGTCCTTCTCCAAAACCAAGCCAAGCCTGTTGTGGATAAAAATGGGATGAATCTCTCATTCCAGGCGGATGGCGACAACTATAAATCCAATTTCGAGAAAAAGAATTATAAACTGAACAAAGACATCGTCATTGAAATCCCTAAGAACAATCTGCCGAGCGTCTTTACTGAAAATGCAGGTGCAACCACCTATTTTTATACTTTTGCCAACATCAAACCTCAGCAGAAGGATAAAGTGCTGCCTAAAAGCCTGACTGTCATATACGATGTGTCTTCTTCGGCACAGACGGCCGACCAGCAGACGGCAATAAGCCTGCTGAAAGACTATGCCAACGCGTGCGGCATTAAAAAGGTCCGTCTGGTCACTTTCAGTTACAAAGTGCATACCGACGAGGTTTACTCTTTAGACAAAGCTGTGAATGTGCTTGAAAATTGCGCCTTTGATGGGGCCACTCAGTTGGGATGTATCGATTTCAGCAAATACAATACCGACGAGATCCTCTTCTTTTCTGATGGCTTGTCTAATATCGGGAAACCGGATGCCCTCAAGGGTGGCAAACCGGTGCACGTCATCAATGCCAGCGCTGTGGCAGATCATCCGTTCTTACGCAATATCGCTGTCAGCAATCATGGCAATTACATCAATTTGGCGTCCGTCAATACCAAAGAGGCACTTCGCTTGCTTACCTCTAATGTGTATTCTTTCCTGGGTGCCAAATACAACAATGAAGAGATTAAGGATGTTTATCCTTCATTGCCTTGCCCTGTTGGTGAGTCTTTCTCGTTGGCTGGAATTCTTTTGCCTAAGACTGCGAAAATCACACTGTATTTTGGCTTCGGCAATCAGGCTGTCGATAGTGCCACCTATGAGGTCTCGGCTTTGAAGAAGCAGGAGGCCAACAATGTGAAACGCATCTGGGCGCAGAAAAAGTTGGCCGAACTCGAAATGGACAAGAAGCGAAACAACGATGAAATCACATTGCTGGCAAAGCAGTTTGGCATTGTCACAGACAATACTTCGCTCATCGTCCTCGACCGTGTGGAAGACTATGTGCGTTATGGCATTGTGCCTCCTGCGGAACTGCGGAATGAATACAACGCTTTGGTGATGAACAAACCGACTTTGGACCATGTTTCCGACCGATTGCCTCAAAGTATCATTGATGACAGAAATGATTTCTTGAAGTGGTGGAACACAAAGTTTGATCCGGATGCTCAATATGCTAAAGCGGAAGTAGCAAGTGATACACTTGCAAGTTTGACAGGTTCGAGTGTGCGAGTGCGAGGAGTATCATCATTAGAATCACGTGAGCTCCGTTATACACCTACACGTGAGGAACCTGTAGTTGTGGCGGGAATGTCGGATGATGTGGAAAGTTTTACTGTTTCTCAAAGGTATGGTGAGAAGAATACTTCCAATGCCGCAAATCATACTAAAATCAGTATTCAATACTGGAATCCGGATGTTCCATATCTGTCGGAACTAAAATCCACTCCTGCAGAGGAAATGTATGCTGTCTATTTGAAGTTGAAGAAAGAGTATGCGATGTCTCCTTCTTTCTATATGGACGTGGCAGACTATTTCTATCGCGAAAAACAGGTGGATAATGCCATCCGAATTGTTTCCAACCTATGTGAATTGAAACTGGAGGATCCTGAATTGCTGCGCTCTTGCGCAAAGAAACTTGAAGAGTATCAGGAATTTAATCTGGCGGTGAGCGTGTTGGAAGATGTGGTGAAAATGAGAGGTGAGGAACCTCAGTCTTACCGGGATCTAGCACTCGCCTGTGCAGAAAATAGTGAATATCAGAGGGCTGCAGATTTGTTTTATAAAGTGAGTTCAAGACTTTGGGACGACCGGTTCCGGAGAATACAGCAGATCACGCTCAACGAACTGAATGCTCTGATCGCTGCTCACCCTGACAAGATTGACACATCTGGATACGATCCTCGCCTGATGGGCAACTGCCCGGTGGATATCCGCATATCGTTGCAGTGGAACGTGGACAATAGTGATATTGACTTGTGGGTTACAGACCCGAATGGAGAAAAGTGCATGTATAATCACAACAGGACTGTTATCGGTGGCCGAATTTCAGACGATGTGACAAGGGGGTATGGCCCTGAAGAGTTCTGTCTGAAAGTGGCTAAGAAGGGCAAATATAAAATCGAATGCAACTATTATGGTTCTTCCAGTCAAAAGGTTTTACAGCCTGTTGTCGTCACCGCTACGGTTTTCACCGATTTTGGTAAGCCAACTCAGAAAAAGCAAGTCCTGACACTCCGTTTGGAAAATGTGAAGGGTACGAATTATATTGGTGAAATCACTTTCTGATAAATTTAAGGGGTATCAAATAGTTTTTGATACCCCTTGTTTTATCATTGTGACTGAAGATTCACTCAAAACAAAAAAGACCTATAGTTCTTTTCCCAAATAAGCCCTCATCGGACTGGCATAGATGACTTCGAGCAACGATTGTGTTTCTTTCGCTGGGTCTTCTGCGTTGAGGATGGAGCCAGACAATGCAATGCCGTTCACACCGGTCTCAAGTATCGATGGAATGTCGGATTTTTCAATGCCGCCGATGGCTACCAATGGGGTGTTGATGCCTTTACTGCGCATCTCCCAAATGATGTTTTTATACCCCTCAAGGCCGAGGACAGGCGCCAGGTTTTGCTTGGTGGTGGTGTAGCGGAACGGGCCACAGCCGATGTAATCGACGTGGGCGGCGATGCGCTCCACATCTTCCATTGTGTTGCAGGTGCCGCCGATGATGAATCCGCTGCCCAAAATCTCGCGTGCTTCGGCGGGGTGCATGTCGTTTTTGCCTAAGTGAACACCGTCTGCGCCTATTTTCTTGCAAAGATCCACACGGTCGTCAATCAGAAAAACGGCATGATGCTGGCGGCAAAGGGGTTGCAATTCATTGGCTACCTCTTCCACTTCGGCGTCGCTGGCGTTTTTCATGCGAAGTTGCACCCATTTACAACCTCCTTCCAAGGCCAGTTTAGCACCTTCAAGATAGCCGCGTTTGGCATTGGTGTGGGTGATGAACTGAAGATTGAATGCTTCGAATTGTGCTGGTGTCATAAAACGTTGTGTTTTGTGAAATAAAAAAGAGGTCAATCACGTTGATTAACCTCTTCAGTACCCAGACCCGGGATCGAACCGGGATGGATTGCTCCACTGGTGTTTGAGACCAGCGCGTCTACCGATTCCGCCATCTGGGCATGGCGTTTTATTTTGTGGTGCAAATTTAGTGATGTTTTTTTAGAACGCAAATTTTTTTTGCTGTTTTTTTTGGAAAACGTGCGTGTTTTGACGCAAATGTCTAAAATCCTGCGGGTTTTCTACTTTGATTCGTTTTAGTCTTAATGGGAATGACGGTTTTCCGCTGCAACGTGTCTTTTTTTCGTTTATTGTATTTTTTCGTCAAAAAAAATGATTTTTTCCAAAATATCATTATATTTGCGTGTGTGATAAAATAATTTTTTTGTGGTCGTATAGATTGGTTTTTATATGAATAAAGTGCTAACAATGGGGATGCTCTTGATCGGGGCTGTCTGCTCACCGTTTTTTTCGGCGAGTGGATCAACTGCTGTTGTCACTGTAAATACCAATACGACTTATCAAAAGGTCGGCGGCATCGGAGGTAATATGGTTTATTACCTCGACTGGGCTACCAATCACCCCAACAAGGAGGCACTCTACGATACGCTTTTTACCGGTCTTGGTCTCAGTGCTTTGCGTATCGGAAACTGGGCGCAGAAGGATGATGCCGATTTCACTATTGAGGCGGAAATCTTCCACAAGGCGAAAGAACTTTGCGGACAAGATCTGCCAGTGGTGATGTGCTCTTGGTCCGCACCTGCTTATCTCAAAGCCAATGGTAAGGAAGAGGGTGGAAGAACGGATGAGGAATCTACGCTTAAAAAGGAATACGGACGTTTTGTCTATGAAAAATTCGGTCAATGGTGGAGAAGATCACTCGAACGTTATCGTGAGGTCGGCATCTATCCGGAATATATCTCCATTCAAAACGAACCAGACTGCAAAGCCGATTACTCCACGATGATCCTCACGCCTACTGAACAGAAAAATGTGGCAGGATATGGCAAGGCGCTCGATGCGGTGGCCAATGAAATCAACAAATTGGACAATCCTCCTAAAATCATTGGCGCTGACAATATCGGTATCGGATGGAACCAGACGCAAAACTATATCAAGGCGCTGAATAAAAATCTTCTCAGCGGATATGGATTCCATTATTATCATAGTGGCTATCCTTATAATGACGGTGACGGACGCTATTATCATCCGGAAGATTTTAAGGAGTCTATGGCACAGATGGCAAAAGACTTGAACGACAAGCCTTTGTGGATGACGGAAAACTCACAACTTCGCGACCGTGTGCCAAATGATGCTATCTACACCGCACATTTCATTGCTAATGCGTTTAATGTCAACCGTGTGCAGTATTATTTGCATTGGAATACGTTGTGGAATGAAGGATCGGGCTGTATCAATGTCAACAAATGGGATGAGGAACAAACTTTCCCCAATGGTATCAGCATCGAACCGGAATATCATGGCTTGAGACATTTTTCTAAATATGCTCGTCCGGGTTATCTGGTGACTGAATCAAAGTGCAATTCTGGCGATATCGTGGTTTGTGTTTTCCAGCACCCACAGCGCAAAACCATGATTGTCAATCTGATCAATATCAGCGATACGAAAAACCACAGCCTGGATTTGAAAGGTGTGGATGAGTATTTGTATGCAGGATACAAGACAAGGATGACAGTGACCTGTCCGGGCATGAACTTGTGGAGTCGTAATGTGGGTGCTTATGATGGCAACGAGATTTGGATGCCTGCCAACACCATCCTTACTCTTGAATTTATCGACAGAAAACCGACAACGCTCATCTATAATATGCTGAGCGAGGATAACCGTGAGTGGAATTCGAATAAAAACTGGACTCCAAGTTATTATCCGATGAACTCCGATACTACGGTGATCCGCAATGGTGAGGTGTTTGCGCGTGGCATCGCTCAATCGGCTCCTGTGGTTGTGGAGAAAGAAGGTATCTTCCGTGTGTATAGCGAAAACGTGAGCGTGGTCGATTTGCACCTTTACGGTGGTGTGTTGAAATCAACGACTGGAAACCCTTATTATTCTCTTTCGGGAGAAAACATTTTTGTTCACGAGTCTTCTACCATCCAGGTCGGAAGCAAGGAAGAGTCTGTTTTTGCGCTTTCCGCTCCGATTTCCGGTAATAAGGATCTCACGAAAACCAGTATCGGTGTCCTCGATCTGCTCGGCAACAATGCGGAATTTAGCGGATGGTGGCAAGTGAGAGAGGGCACTTTGCGTGTTGATAATAACGCTGGTCTGGGCGTGAATGGCGCCATTGTCTATGCTGGCGCGAAACTGGATATCATCGCTAAAAATGTGACCGATGCTGTCGTTCTGGAAGAAGGTGCTTTGCTCAATCTGCAGACTGAACTGCAGGTCAATCGCGCTACCATTGCCGGCAAAGAGTTGGTGAGTGGCAGATATACAGCGAAAGATTTTCCGGAAGTGATTTCCGGAGACGGTGTGCTGATTGTAGTGGGTGGTATCCCTACGATTGAGAAACAAGGAAATGGCGGTAGCAAACAGACACTTGAAAGAGGCAACGATTTGGTGCCTTTCTCTTATGTCTGGACGAATGCGCAGACGGTTGAAGTGTCTTGGAATCCGCACATGCCGGAAGGTATGGAAGTGTCGATCGATGATGATATTCAAACGGTCTTCTTCAGTGGTACTCCAACGGAAATCGGTTCGTTCGACTATGTGGTTAGTTCGGTCAGCTATCAGGATAGTGTCGTTACAAAAACGGGTAAGTTTGTCATACTTAAGCCTACCACTGCTCAGTTTACTCTAGCCGGAGTGAATGATGTGGCGTGGAAGTCCAACCCAATCGCAAAGGGTAGCAATGCTGTTCTTTCCGTATCTTGTGCCGATAATATTTCTTTGTCATTGGAAGTTACTTCCGCATCTGGCGTGGTTTTGTTCAAGACGAATGAGGAACTGTCTGCCGGTGCTCATGATATTGTTCTCCCTACGTCCCATTGGGCTTCCGGTGTCTATTTCGTGAACGGAATGAGACTGATTATTAGATAATTTGACGTGAGATGCTTATGTGTGTGAAGTTTTTGGATAAAATTTGCGCGACTCTTATGGCGCTTCTATCGACAGGTCTGTTGATGGCAAATCCGGTAGTGAATATCAATGGCATTGATGTTGAAAATGCAGTCTCACAGATTACTTTCGAAGGGGATAATGTGGTGATTCATTTCCAAAATGGAACTTCCGAGAGTGAGGATATGGATGGTGTTGTTGTGAAGTTTTCTCCGGAGACTAATATCCCTTTGGCTTTTAACGAAGTGCTCATTTCCAATGCCTTGGTGAAGGATGAATTGGTCATTAAAGGAATACCAGCCAGCACTTCTCTCCGAATTTTTGATGCAATCGGACAACTGAAATTGCAGACTTCTGCTAGTGATGGCGAAAATAGAATCAATGTCAGTAACCTCTCTCAGGGCGTGTATCTGCTTTTGTTGGATAAGACTATGGTGAAATTCGTGAAAAAATAAAGGCTCATTACGCTATTTTTCAAGTCTATCTTTGCAGCGTGTAACAAAATAAAAAATATTAATGAAAAAACAACTTACTTTTTTATTTGTTTTGGCTCTAACTTTGGCTGGAACATCTTGTGGTAACAACGCTACTTCTGAAACAAATGCGGATTCTACTCAGGTGGAATCTCAAAAGTCTGAATCTCTCGCTTCTTCTGTTGATGCAGTAAAAGAAGGTACTCGTGCTGACATTGATGGCAAAAATGTGGCAAAGATTGTCACTGATGAGACTGAGGCTGTTGATGGATCGTTCGAACAGAGAGACTGGGCAGCCAAAAGTGGACACAATGTATATGATTTCTCGGAAGCTGCGGAAATCAAGTCTTATAAGCGTGTGGTTGTCACCGACCCGGCTAAGTATGATGACACAAACCGCATTTTGACGGACACCAATTTCAAACCTGTTTGGTCAGAGAATAACACTGTGGTTACTGTTGAACCTACATTCCATGGCGTTTCTAATTCTGCTGACGATGTTTTGGATATGATTTTGGAGAAGAAAGGCTATTCCTACATAGCTTTCATGAAGGACGGTTCGTCTATTCATGTTAAGCACTAAATTGTATGAAAATAACGGAATAAGAGGCGTGTCAAATGATATGCCCTTTCCCTACACAAACAAAAAGGGGTGTACCAGTAGATATTGACAACTCGTTATCTGAACGGTCAATCCGTCCGTTTACGGTAGGCAGAAGCGCCTGCAAGGGATTCACCAGCGAGGAAGGGGTGATGATAGCCGC
>JAGHUM010000019.1 GCA_018064855.1 Candidatus Physcocola equi | reverse complement strand
AGCTATATCTGTTCACTTATCCATGAGGAATTGCAAGGGAACTGGACCATTGAAGGCGTAAACAAAGCAGCAAAAGTAATCATAATTGGCAACAACACCCTAGCCGACGACATTTCCAAGAATCTGGAAAACAACGCGGAATTGAAAGAATTCATGTACACGATTTCTGTCAACGGCGCAAATTACACTTACTCTTTGACCAACCCACCATTGAGAATCGCCGACATGTTTTCCTACATCAAAAACGTGGACGGACACACAATGATGCACAACGCCATCTTTGAGGAGATTTTTCATCAGTATTACACTATCGAATACGAGATTGAAAAGTTCTCCGGGATGGCACCCGTCAAATCGGAATACATCATCAACGGCAAACTCAACATGGAGTATGTCATCAACCGATTCAAGGATCTGATTGAAGAAGAATACCGTGACGAGGACGCCGCCTTCCTGGAGCGACAAGGACGTCTGTTGTTCCTCTGCTTCCTCAAGCCGATCATCAACGGGACAGGATATTACTATGTAGAACCACAGACGCGCGACAACAAGCGCATGGACATCGTGGTGAACTACGACGGCGAAGAGTATGTCATCGAACTGAAACTATGGTATGGCACAAAATACGAACGCAAGGGTGAAGACCAAGTGGCAGAATACGCCAACGTCCGCGGTCTGAAGAAATCGTATCTGATTACGTTCGCGTTCCTGAAAGAAAAACTTGTCCAGGAAGAACCTGAATGGAAAAACGTGAATGGCGTGGATGTGTATGAAGGGATCATCTGGGCGAAGAAGGGATAGAATGCACGTCACATCAGCCCCATCCATCGCAGGATGGTGGGAGTGAGCAGAGCGGTGAAGATGCCATTAAGCATCAAGCCCATGCTGGCATAGGCTCCATAATTCCGGCTGCGCTCAATAGCGGCACTGGTGCCCAACGCATGCGAGGCAGTGCCGATGGCAATACCCTGAGAAATAGGCATATCCACACCGGAAAAGGCAAGCCACTTAAAGCCGAACACCGCGCCAAGCAGACCAGAGAAGACCACGACCACCGCCGTGAGGGAAGAAATGCCACCCACCGACTGCGTCACCTCCATAGCAATGGGAGTGGTGACCGACTTGGCAGCCAAAGAGATGACCACATCATTGGGTGCTCCCATCCACATAGAGACCAACGTAGCACTCACGATACCCACCAAGCAACCCACAAGTTGAGAAGCGATGATCGGCACCAGTTGTTTGCGAATCGATTTAAGTTGCAAATAGATGGGAACCCCCATCGCTACGATAGTCGGTTTCAGCCAAAAATCAATCAGTTTTCCGCTTTCTTGGTAAGCATCATAAGAGACGCCAGTCACCTTCAAGTAAAAAATGAGAAGAAAAGTGGTGACCAAGAGCGGATTGAGCAACACCCAACCAGTACGTTTTCGCAGTTTGGTCGCTGCGAAAAAAAATCCAAAAGAAAGCGTCAGCAAAAAATATTTGTTGGACAGGAAATCCACAAAATTACTCCACAAAGCATCCATAAAACCAGTAAGCCATTAACCGTTTTTCAATTTATTCCGTTTCTTACCCCACCGACGAAGAGCCTGATGAGTGTAGCCAGTAACGATCATCACCAGCGCCGTACTAAACAAGACAGAGACTGAAATGGCCAACAGGTTATCTTTAATCAGATCGAAGTAAAGCATAAGCGCCACGCCCGGAGGCACGATGAAGAAACTGATATTGTCGATCAAGAAATCGGACAGTTTTTTCACCTGGTTCACCTTGAAAATGCCCATTTGCAACGAGACCGTGAGCAAAATCAGGCCAATGATGCTTGAAGGGAACTTAATGCCCGTAAGCGCCACCACCAACTCGCCCAAAGCCAAACAGCCGAAAATGATAAAAAAAGATTTAACCATAAAATCCGCTATAAAAACAAAATTTCTGTAAAAGTAATGCTTGCGCGTGAGAATAGCAATGATTTCAATTCTCAAATATCGCTATTCGCAAAAAAAATTTCAAAATGCCATTTTTTATGCCTAACTTTGAAAGTTAAATTGCCCGAAGTGGTGTTCAGTCTAAAGACTTGGCCACTGGGCAACCGACAAAAAGGCGAAAAAAAGATGCAGTTTAAGGACATATACGGACAGGAGGCGGTGAAGCAAAGGCTGATAAAGTCGGTGCAAGAGAACCACATGCCCCATGCTCAACTTTTCTGCGGTCCGCAAGGCGCGCAGAAATTGGCTTTGGCCTTAGCATACGCGCAATATGCCAACTGCACCAACCGCACAGGAGACGACTCTTGCGGAGAATGTCCGTCCTGCAAAAAGATGGCGACGCTGATGCATCCCGACTTGCATTTCGCCTTCCCCATCGCCAAGCAAGACAGCAAGCCATCGGTATGCGCCGACTATCTCAAAGAGTGGCGCGAAATGGTCACCCACCACTACCCATTCACGCAAGAGCAGTGGCTCGACCAAATCGGGGCAGGCAACAAACAAGGCATGATATACGCCAACGAGAGTGACGAAATCATCCGTGCGCTCAGCAGCAAATCGTTTGAAGCCGCTTACAAGATGATGATCATCTGGTTGCCAGAGACACTCAACATCACCTGTGCCAACAAACTGCTGAAAGAGATAGAGGAGCCTCAGGGTCCCACCCTGTTTCTATTAGTCAGCAATTCGCCCGACAATGTGCTCGGCACCATCGTCAGCCGCACCCAGCGGATAGAAATTCCAGCACTTGACGACGAAAGCGTGTACCGTTTCCTGAAAGACCGCAACCCCGTCGCCACCGACGAACAGATTCGCGAGGTGATGAAAGTGGCGAAAGGAAATCTGATCACCGCCGAAGGACTGCTCACCGGCGAAGCAGACAGTCAGATATATTTTGACCTGTTTGTGAAAGTGATGCGAGCCGCCTATCAGCGTAGTTCCATCAAACTGATGGAATGGACAAAGGAGGTGGTGGATCTGGGCCGCAAAAGGCAAAGCCTGTTTCTGGAATACAGCCAAAGGATGCTCCGCGAAAGTTTCATTTCCAATCTGAAGATTCCCGAACTGAACCACATGACAGACTACGAGACCAAATTCGTGGCAAAATTCGGTCCATTCATCAACGAACGCAATGTGGCAGGATTGATGGATGAATTGGAAAAAGCGCAACGCGACATAGAGCAAAACGTGAAAGACACCATGGTCTTCTATGACCTGGCGCTCAAGATCACCATGTTCATCAAACAATAAAACAAACAAAACAGACAACAAGTAGGCGGAAAACACGACGCCGAACACACATATACATTTTTCACATAATGAATTTCGACAACGAACAAGGCTGCCACATGAACACCAATGGTTGCAGCAAACATACCAACAATAAACTCGACACTTTCGACTGGCTGTGCGACATACCGGAAGCACAAAACGCCACCGACTTCGTTGAAATCGTCTTTAAGAACACCCGCAAAGGTTACTACCGCAACACCAACGGGCTCCTATTGAAAAAAGGAGACATCGTGGCAGTTGAGGCGACACCGGGGCACGACATCGGCACTGTGAACCTCACAGGTCAACTGGTGTTGCAGCAAATGAAAAAGAACAAAATCGATCCGCTTCGCAGTGAAATCAAACGCGTTTACCGCATCGCACGAGAAGTGGATCTGGAAAAATATGAAGAAGCAAAGGCAAAAGAGCATGAAATCATGCTAAAAAGCCGCCGCATCGCCGAAGATCTCCAACTCAACATGAAGATCGGCGACGTGGAGTTTCAGGGAGACGGGAACAAAGCCATCTTCTATTACATTGCCGACGAGCGCGTCGATTTCCGCCAACTCATCAAAGTGCTGGCCGACACCTTCAAAGTGCGTATCGAGATGAAGCAAATCGGCGCAAGGCAGGAAGCAGGGCGCATCGGAGGCATCGGTCCGTGCGGTCGTCCGCTCTGCTGCAGCAGTTGGCTCAGCAATTTCGTCTCAGTCAGCACATCGGCAGCACGCTACCAGGAAATCTCGCTCAATCCGCAGAAACTGGCCGGACAGTGCGCGAAACTGAAATGCTGCCTCAACTTTGAGACAGACTCCTATATTGAGGCACAGAAAACCATTCCACCACGCGACATTCCTCTTGAAACAAAAGACGGAACATTCTACCATTTCAAGACAGACGTATTTGCACAAACCATGCAATATTCCAGCGACCCTCGAATGGCCGCCAACCTTGTCACACTCAGCGTGAACCGCGTGAAAGAAATCATGGAACTCAACAAACGCGGAGAAAAGGTGGACAATCTTCTTGACGAAGAGAGCCAGATGAGACAACGCGAAGAGAAAGCCGAGCAGGGTTATCAGAACGTGGTTGGCCAAGACAGCCTTACCCGCTTCGACAAGAAGAAAAAGAAGAAAAACAAAAAAGAGAAAGGCGCACAAGGCAACGAGCCTCAACAAGAAGCCGGCAACGCCAACACAACAGACAAAAACGACCCTGCCAACACCCCTGAAAACAACCAACCGGCAGAAGACAAACAGAACGGAGGAAAGAACAACAATCTGGGCGAACAACAGCAAAACGGTGAGCGCAGAGACCGCGGGGACAGAAACGGAGAACGCAGAGACCGAGGAGACAGACGTGACCGCAACCGCGACAGACGCGACCGCCGCCAAGAGCACGGACAGCGCAACAACAATGGCGGCAATGGCGAGAACAGAGGGGCTGACGGCGAAAACCCTGTCAACAACAACGTTCAGAACGAAAAGACAAACAATCAGAGTTCAGAGAATCTGACAAACACCAATAACGTTCAGACAAACGATCCGAACAACGCTCCAAGCGGCAACAACGAACAGCCACAAAACGGAGAACGCAGAGACCGTGGAGACAGAAACCGCCACCACCATGGCCACGACCGCCGAGACCGCAACAGAGGCGACCACAACCGCGGTCCCCGCAACCGTGAAGGCGGAAGACCTGAAGGCGGAAGGCCAGAAGGTAGCAATGAGCAAAGCAACAATAATAATGAAGGTTAATCAGATGAAACAAAAGCATATTTTCCAGGCAGCAACCCGATTCTGCTGCGCATTATTCCTTGCTTTGGCATTGGGAGCCTGCTCCAACAACGCCATCTACCAGCAAAGCAAGGATCTGCCCAACGGCATTTGGGAGAAAGACAGTGCCGCAGTGCTGCCTTGCTATATGTCCGACTCAACCGGGCGATATGATGTCCTCATCGACCTACGCAACGGCACCGATTACCCTTATGAGAACCTTTGGCTCTTTGTCAACCTTTACAATCCGAAGGGAGAAGTATTTCGCGACACGCTTGAATGTATGATTTACGACTTCGACGGGCGCCCGATGGGTTCGGGTTCTGGAGGCAAGCATCATTTAGCCATACAATTTCTGTCGGGCATCCAGTTTCAGCCTGCCGGCAAATACAAATTTGAAATCATCCAGGGTATGCGCACCGACACATTAGTGGGCATTTCCGACATCGGTGTACGCATCGTACCTACCACAGGAGAAGGCACAGCCAAGAAAGAACTGGAGATGCAACCAACGCCAGCAAGCGCAAAGCAAGCGTCGGCAAACAAAGACACCGCAACATCTGCCGCGGCTAAAGACACCGCAGCAACAGAAATTAAAAAAGACACTGCCAACAAAAATTAACACAACTTCTGATACAACGCAATCATGGGAAAAGGGAAACTGGCGAAATTCAGCGACATGGACGCATTTGAAAATGTGTTTCAATACGTTTATCAAGCTTGGCGTGAAGAGCGCAAGCCATTTGAGATGAAAGGCAAATGGCACACCTATTTCGGCAACCACAACCCAATCATATTAGAGTTGGGATGCGGAAAGGGAGAATACACAGTGGCACAAGCGCAACGCGACCCCAACCGCAACTACATCGGCATCGACATCAAAGGCGCACGTATGTGGACCGGTGCCAAACAAGCGCTGGAGCAGGGACTGAAAAATGTTGCGTTTATCCGTACCGGCATTGAGATGCTGGAAGCATTTTTTGAGAAAGGAGAAGTGGCTGAAATATGGCTGACCTTCCCCGATCCTCAGATGAAAAAAGTGAACAAGCGCCTTACCAGCACCGGCTTCATCCGTCTTTACCAGAAAGTGCTCGCCAATGGTGGATCGTTGAACCTGAAGACCGACAGTCTGTTTATGTTCACCTATACCGATGAATTGCTGAAGGCAAGCAACCTGCAGCCAACGCAGCGCATCACTGACCTTTACGCCTCAGAATGGGCCAATGACCCCGTATTGAGCATAAAGACGTATTACGAGCAACAATGGTTGGGCCGCGGCATCAGCATCAAATTTCTGTCGTTCATACCCGGAGACAAACAAGACTGGGTTGAGCCAGAGGTAGAAATTGAGCATGATGCCTATCGCAGTTTCGGAAGAAACGCCCGTACCATTCTGCCACAAAAAGAACAAGTTGATAAGAGTTTAAAGGTTTATATCAAAGATAATCATGAAAGAATTTGCTGAAATTCAACGAATCGCTAATGAGGAGTTGCAAAAAATAGAATGGCCAGCAAAACCAAGTGGACTATATGAGCCCATTTCATATTGCCTGGGAGACGGTGGTAAACGCCTCCGCCCAGCCTTCGCCTTGTTTGCCTGCCAACTGTTTTGCGGAGATATCCAACCAGCAAAAAAAGCAGCGCTTGCGCTTGAAATCTTCCACAACTTCACCTTGATGCACGACGACATCATGGACAAAGCCGACAAACGCCGAGGCAAACCAACCGTTCATCTCGTTTGGAATGAAAACACAGCCATATTGTCTGGCGACACCATGATGGCACTCGCCTACAAAACGCTGGCAGAGACAAACGCGAACGTACTCATACCGGCCTTGACATTATTCAACGACACCGTAATCGGTGTGATGGAAGGTCAGCAATACGACATGAATTTTGAAAGCCGAACAGACGTTCAACTGGAGGAATACATGGAAATGATTCGCCTCAAGACAGCCGTTTTGCTGGCAGCATCATTGAAAATGGGAGCCATCTGCGGCAAAGCAAAGCAGGAAGACGCAGACGCGCTTTACGAATTTGGCATCAACGTCGGTCTCGCATTTCAGTTGAAAGACGACCTGCTCGATGTTTATGGCGACACCAAAACTTTCGGCAAAAACATCGGAGGCGACATCGTAGATAATAAAAAGACTTACCTCTATATTAAAGCGCTGGAACTAAGCAAAGGCACCGACAAAGAAAAACAACTTCAGCACTGGTTCAGCCTTTCAACATTCGACCGCGAAGAAAAAATAAAGGCTGTGACCGACATTTACAATGCACTCGGAGTAAAGGCGATAGCGGAAAATGAGATGCAAAAATGCTACGACAAAGGAGCTGAAGCCATTGATAGAACGTCTTTGAACAAAGAACAAAAGAACCAACTGCTAAGTCTGGCCAATCAGTTGCTCGACCGAAAATCCTAAAAAGACAAAAAAGGATAAGCAAATATGGAATAAAATTTGCATATTCATAAACATCAACAAAAAAAATACAATAATCCCGGGAAAACGTTCCCAACAAATCAGATACGAGATATCTAAACAACGATTATGCCCTACAGAAGATTGCCCAACACCAATCGCGCACGACTAAGAGCGCTGAGCGACGTAGTAAAGACCGGAAGAAAATACGATGACCTGTACGCATTGGCCTTCCCATACACGCTACTCGAGCAAGCCAGCATGCTGCTTCCTCAATACGAAACCAAAGTAAAGGAATTTGAGCAAAGCAAAAACACACAACTTGCCAACAGCAGGAAATGCAGCGCTGAAAGCAAAATGGCACGAATGTATATCTCCCACTTCATTCAGGTGCTCAACATGTGTGTGTCGCGTGGTGAAATAAAAGCAGAATGTAAAAAACTATATGGTCTTGACCCCGATGACAATACCGTTCCGGACATTGCGACCGACGATCATTTGGCGGAATGGGGAAACAAAATCATTGAAGGGGAAAGACTCCGCAAACAGCAAGGCGGTTCACCGATATACAACCCACCTATCACCAAGGTATCGGTATATTTTGACCAATTTATGGACAAATACAACGTACACCGCCTGCTGCAAAACAACACCAACCGCAGCAGCAAAAGCATCACAGAGATGAACGACCAAGTAGATTCGCTGTTACTTCAAATCTGGAACGAGATAGAAGAACATTTCTCTCCACTTCCATTGAAAGAACGCTTGCAATGTTGCTGTGAATATGGTATCGTCTATTACTACAGAGCAGGAGAACGTCCGGAAATGGGGAAAGTTACTGCCGAGGAAGATTTCGACGAATACGGGAGCTACAAAAAGTAAGAAGCACCAACAAAAAAACAAACAACTTCCAACTAAACACATAAGAGGCTTATGAAACAATTATTTTTCGCCTTGTTTTTGGGATTGGCACAACTTGTTTCCGCCCAAAACATGATGGTATATAATGTGACAGGCACAGCAGAAAAGCAAGAAAACGGGGCATGGACCAAACTGACCAGACGCGCGGCACTGCAACCAACAGACATCGTTCGTGTGGGAGAAAACTCAGCCCTTTCCGTTCTCGACCGCGGCACCAGCAAAGTATATGCCATCAAGCAAAGTGATGCCAAGAAACTTTCCGACTTGATCAGCGCAGTACAAAACAATCAGAGTTCAGCCAACGCACAATATTTCGACCATATGGTCAGTTCATTGTTTAACGGCGGAACAGCCACAGTCAGCCACAATGCTGCCGGTTGTAGCTATCGCGGAGCCACAGTAGAAAACGACATCGCACGCACTTTGGCATTCAAAAAAGGGAACAACGCACTATCGGGAATAAGCAACGGAACATCAGACTACGGTGTGAAATTTGAACTGATTGACCGTAAAAACGGGAATGAACTCGACCAAGTATATATCGGCAAAGAAGCGTATTTCCGCATCACCAACACCAGCGACATGGATCTTTACGTCAATATTCTCGACATCAACGCAGAAGGAGAGCTCTACGACTGCCTTCCAGTTGACGAAGCCATGACCCTTTCGCACCTTATGATACCAGCCAACAGCACCGTTGACTTAGCCGACCATGCCATCGCATTTTCGGCACCTGCAGGCACCGACCACCTCATTCTTATCGCCATGCCTCAGCCATTCGACCTGCGCGAAGTAAATAAAATGCTATTGAAACCAGGACTTACAGGCGCAGCAAGTTGCCAGGTTGGTCTCTACAACAAAGTTGTAAAAATAGACTATTAAAAGCTAACGTGGGTTCTAAGAAATCAAGCAGAACACGTTGCGATAAAGAAGATTCAGTGACGAAATAAAGAAGGCATCCGAAACAACATCGGATGCCTTCTTTGTAATTAAGCGTTGTGAAAACGCACCATTTTAGAGTGCTCTTGCCATTTCGCGGAAAAGAGTAGTCAAATTATTCTGAGCCTTGAGAGTGTTGGCCTGTACCTCCTCGTGACTGGTCTCCACCACACCCGCATCTGCCAATGCATTAGAAACCACCGAAACGCCAAAGCACTTGATTCCGCACCAATGCGCAACAATGACTTCTGGGACTGTACTCATACCGCAAGTGTCACCACCAATGAGTTGGAAATACTTATACTCTGCCACAGTTTCAAAAGTAGGGCCCTGAGTGCCGACATAGACACCCTTTTTGTAAGGGATATTGAATTTAGCGGCAATCTCTTCGGCTTTTTTCACCAGATCTTTGTTGTAGGCATTACCCATATCTGGAAAACGAGTGCCAAGTTCGTCACAGTTAGGGCCATGAAGCGGATGCTCTGGGAAGAGATTGATATGGTCTGTGATAATCATGATGTCTCCTGCATGGAAAGCAGGATTCAAGCCACCAGCAGCATTGGAAACGAAAAGATATTTGATGCCAAACATCTTCATCACCTTTTCTGGGAAAGTAACATCCTGCATAGAATAACCTTCATAGAAATGAAGACGTCCCTGCATTGCCATCACTTTTTTGCCGGCAAGCGTACCAAACACAAGCTGTCCTTTGTGTCCGGCAACCGTGCTGCACTTGAAATTGGGGATTTCGTTATAAGGGATGACGTCAGTCACTTCAATCTCATCAGCAAGAGCACCAAGTCCTGACCCCAAAATAATTGCGATTTCCGGACGCTCTTTCGTTCTATTCTTCAGAAATTCGCACGTAGTTTTTATTTTTGTCAACATAGTCGATTAAATTTTTATTAAAAGTTTCCTGATTATTAACAAATTTCAACTCCAGAGGTAAGAAATAGATTATAGACTTCACCTCGGAAGGCACATTAGGATCACATTTTATGCGCATTGCATCCTTTTCAGTAGTAATGATGATACGCTTATCCTCGCAATTGACCAAATGACGTTCATCGCATACAATCTTCTCCAACTCCGTCATCATCTTGCTGTAGTTACGTTTGTTGAACTTATGATGATCGGAGAAACGCAAATGAGAAGCCACCAAACATTGTCGAGCGACTTCAGCCTCAAAAGGCCCAGGTTTAGCAATACCACTCACGCATAAAACACCATATTCCGCCAAATCACCCATTTTAAGAGAAGGAGCTTCGGCCGGGAAAACAGGTTGCAACTCCTGATAGTCTATCGTTGTAAAATAGAGTTGCTGATACGGGAAGAGATTCATCTCCTTGCCCAGAGTATTTAATTCAATGGGTTTAACATCCCTTGGGCATTTGGTGACCACCACAATGTTAGCCCGGTCTTTCCCTTTCAAAGGCTCACGCAGACGTCCGATCGGGAAGATGTGGTCGTTCGTGATCAAATTGTGATAATCTACCAATAAGATTGACAAATCGGGAGTGACATACCTATGCTGATAAGCATCGTCGAGGACAAAGACATCTGGTTTCGGTTCGCTTTTCTTCAAAAGAGTTGCAATAGCACGTCTTCTGTTGGCATCGACAGCTACCGTGACACCAGGAAACTTACTTTTCATTTGAAAAGGTTCATCGCCAATGTCATCAGCGGTTGAATTATCATCGGCAACGAGGTATCCGCTTGTCTTTCTTTTATAGCCACGACTGAGAATGACCACATTATACTGCTCTTTCAGCAAACGAACAACATACTCACAGAAAGGAGTTTTCCCCGTTCCACCCATAGAGATGTTGCCAATAGTGATGACCGTAGTATGGTTGAACTTTTCAGAAGGTAAAATGCCAACTTCAAAGCACCAGTTTCGGATATTCACTATAAGCAAATAAATAAAAGCGAAAGGAAAGAGTAGTATTTTCAGCAGCAGAGGCTTATCATTAGTCATCACAGGCTATAACAGTTTCAGGTATCTTTAAGATTAATTCTTAAAATTAGCACTAAATTACGAGAAAAACAAAGTATATTCCAGATTTGGGGGATGAAAAGACAAAAAGAAGCAGACCGCTAAAAATTCAACTTGGCGTATGATTTCGCGAAAAGCGGGTATTTCTCCGCACTGTCACGCGTGTTTGCCACTACTTTGATGAGTTCCAAACGATCGCCAGGGCGTATTCCATTTTTAGGAGCCACAAGCACTTTACCACAGTGATGAATGCCATTTTCATCCACCTCGAGCACCAGCATCTGATGTTCATAAACAGCAGGGTCGATATAGTTGGCAACAGCAGGAGAAGGAGTCAGATCACGTTCGCGGCGCTGTGGTTTTTCTTTCACATCAAAACCTTCTTTGGCACGAGAGAATGAATCACTTTGGAATCTTCCGTTTTTAGATTTCTTCTGGTTGCGTGGTCCATATTGGTCCTCTCTTAACAAATGTCTGCAAAAGCGGCGGTTTGCAGCCGGATCGGGATGCTGACGCATATATTTGCCCAACCAGCAAATGACATCGCAGAACTGCAGCGTATGACTGAACAAAAGACGACGGGCACTCACAGCGTCGAAATATTCACCTATTTGCAAATCATCGAATTCATCGGCAGTATGCGTACAACTGTTGGCTAATTTCAGAAGAGTCTGCAGGTTGTTTTTCACAATACCCGGGAAAATAGAATCACCTTGCATACCATAACGTACTCCCAAGTGTTTTGTGTTTTCACCACCCATATAGCGCAAAGACTCCTGAATGTTTATTTTCCCATCCTTCAAGCACACATCGGGCAGCATTCCAATCTGATTGGCAGCACGAAACATGAACTCAATAGCCTGACGCATGGAAGTAAAACAATTCTGATAATTCATGTCAGCATCCTCTTCGGGGAAATGCAAAGCCAACAAGACCGGCAAGATAATTTTCGCGATTTCATCATCGAAAAAGCAAGACGGATCTTCCAAAATGGAGAACACATCGGCATACATAGAACGTATTTTCCCCTCATTGCTGGTATCAGCAGTCTTACAGATATTCGAAAGAAGAGAATCCAAATCCGTTGTGCCATCGGAATTTCGTTTATCCTTCAAATAAAGAAGAGGGCCCCAATCGGCATTGTGCTTTTTTCGGTCTATCGTATTCGTGAGTTTCAAAACCAAATCAAAATCCTCCATCGTGCCAGCGGAAAGGACATACCATGGCAGATCGGAATGGCGTTCACCAAATATCTTGGCCATACGCGGCATCACATAAGCCAAAAAAGACTTATCCTCCACATCACCTTTCGCAAACTCACAATTAGCATCAAGAATAACAGCAGTATAATCGTTGAAATGATCTCGCAACTCAATTTCGGCACTTTCCCAATCTTGGAAATGCACCAAGTCGATATTATAGTCTTCCGCCCTTAACTGCGTGCCCTCGATAATAGAGGCATCATTGTCAACCCAAAGGACTTTCAAAATTTCACTACCAGCCATTTATACGTGGAATATTAAGTTAAAAATGTGTGTTCAATATCAAAAAACTCTATCAAAAAGAACTCTAATAATAAGAGATGCAATTTTGGAATACAAGTTTATATGCGAAAGGGAAATCAGCGGTTTCATCGGACAAAATGGATGCTGTGCCACCAAACCGAGCCATCAGGTTCTTAATTTGGAAAGCGCCCAGACCATTATGTCCATTCACACCGACTGCAGACGACTCACCATAAGCGAAAACCTTTTCCTCACTCATACCTTTCAGCAAAGGTTTGCCATTGTTTGCCACGACAACCGTGCAGACAGAGCCGCTCACCGAGAACTCTATCCGAATACGATTATCTTTATCTTCAACACCCAAGAAGCCATGCGAACAGGCATTGCTGACAATATTGTCAAAAATCTGCGTCAAAGCCTCCTGCGGGAAAGAAAGGTAAAGCAACGCATCGCCTCTATGCAACACCGTTTTCCCCTTAATCTTAAACTCATCTGTCGCAAAACAACCATTGGTATCAAACATGTATTCAAACATCGGGCTGCGATGATTTGCTATATAATCTTCGATGAAATGGGCCAAAGGGATATTTTGAGGTTCCATGCCATCCCCAATAGTGAAAGTGTTGATCTGATTAGACAAAATGTTGAGCGTCTCACCGATTCTATTATAAATATCCCCCACTGGGATAGGTCGGATCTTGCCCGTTTGAGCATCATCCCTCAAAACGCCATTCCCTTCCTTTCGCGCTTTTTGCAACGTATTCCACCAATTGTTCAGATTAAACAAAGTCTGACCAACAGCATGTTTTTTCATGTGGGTGTCTTTCTTATAATCTTCCAACGCAGCCTGCTTTTCACTCATCAGGGCATTCAGCAAAGACAACATATCTTTCTTCGTAAGAAAATCCTGCACTTCCAATTTCGGCAAATCGATCTTCACATCAAGCAAAGCATCAACACTAATGATTTCACCGATGGAATGGGCAGTTTCGAAAAAATTGCACAGTGGCAAGACCTGACTTTCGACCTCACTGGAAACCAGCGTCCTCAAAAGATAATCTTCGCTGACCAAGTTGTGGTTTTTCACATTAAACGCAAAAAAAGGAATGCGATCGACCATAAGCGGACTGTCAAGGGCATCCAAATCATTCACACGCGCGACACGTATGCCGTCGCTAGTGACTGTAGCCAGCAAGCAAGGCTTAACAATCTCATGCTGTACCAGATAACTTGAGGAAGACATATTGGCAACCGGCACATAAGATACCACATATTGTTCTGTAAAATCTTCCATGGAAAGGCAATATTTCGCTCCCTGCACAGCCTCTTCAAGTTCAACCGCACCCTCCAAAGATATGAGTTCCCTCAACGTGCAGACAACAGATTGTGAATTGATTGAAGTATCCATAAAGACAACATTGTTTATACTAATGTAACCAAAAAAGACATCATAAATTATGTGTCAGCCATTTTTTCACCTCATCAACCGATACGCCACACCGTTTGGCATAATCAGCCAACTGGTCCTCACCGATTTTGCCAACCATAAAATACGAACTCTGCGGATGTGAAATATACATGCCACAAATGGAGGCATTTGGCCGCATGGCACCATTTTCGGTGATTTGAATGCCAATTTCCTCAACATTCAGCAAAGAATTAACTCTGAATATCAGACTTTGATCGGGCAGAGAAGGATAACCTATGGCAGGTCTGATGCCCACATAAGGCACCTTGAAAAGTTCATGAGGAGAGAAATTCTCATCCGGAGAGTACCCCCAATAAACCTTCCTAACTTGAAGGTGCAGCCACTCCGCTGTCGCCTCCGCCAGACGGTCTGCAAGGCTTTTAATAAGCAAAGCATTATAATCGTCTCCTTTATTCCCAAAAGATAAAGAAAGAGCATCGGCACCTTTCACGCACAAGGCAAAAAGCCCCACATAGTCGTCATAAGGAGAAACAAAATCTGCGATGGAAAGGCACATTTTATTCTTTTCTCCGATGTGCTGCTGACGCAACAAAGGCAGATACACACCACCCTGCTCCCCCTGCAAATATAAGCCTTCATCCGCACTTTTGGCAGAGACAAACATTATCTTCGCAGAAATGGAAAGCAAAGCATCCTGTTTTATGCGTTTCAGCATATTGGCTGCATCGGTGTAGAGGTTGAGGACTTCTTTGCGCTTGTCTTCAGGAACATGCCTGTTCAGCACCATGAAATTCTGGCGACAGGCAGCGCAATCACAAAAGCCTTCCAACCCCCGGTAACGGCCAGGCAATCCCCAAGCATGGAAAAAGAACACCCAATCGATATAGTCAACCACATCATTTATGGCGATTTCATCGAATGTTTTAGTACCTTTCAGATGGGGGATGACCATAAGAAGAAATCAGGCTTTAGGAGAGAACGACTGAGCGAATTCTTTGGAAACATAATTTTCAAGGCGTGTGCATACATGCGCACTAAACTGAGTACCACAATCGATGATTTTATCCCAAACATCAATCGGAACACGTCCTTGCTTCAAATCATCGTATGTGATTCCATAATGAAGCAAACCATAGATGATGCCGGCATTAAAACTATCTCCAGCCCCCACCGTGCTGACAGGTGTCACGAGTTGCGCAGGATAATCCTTTCTTTGGTTTTTGTTGCTGTACAGAGACACACCAGACGCTCCTTTCGTGCATATAAAGTTTTTAGAAAAAAATTCAATATGCTCCTTATAAGTCACATCGCTGTCATTTTCCTCATATAAGTTAACAAAATCCTCATCACTTCCCTTCATTATGGTAATGTATTCCATGTTTTCCAAGTATGAAGGCATCAGATGGCGAACACGAGGAACCAAAGTCTTTCTGAAATTCACATCATAATAAACTATCGCTTTCTTTTCACGCGCTTCACGGAGCAAGCTCAAAATAGGTTCACGCAAAGCCTCATCGAGAGCGAAGAAAGAGCCAAACACAATGATGTCGTCCTCATTGATCTGCGGCACAAGATAATTAAGTCTTCCCCATTCCGGATAATCGTTGTAGAACTCATATTCCGGATGCTCGTTTTCATCGAGAAAAGCCAAAGCAATGGCCGACTTCCGTTCCTGTGGCAAAGTACACATCAAATCGGTGCCAACTCCATTATCCTTCATACATTGCAGCACCTGTTCGCCCACAATGTCTCTTCCGATTTCACTGATGAAAAGGGGATTTTTTCCAAATCTTCCCAAAGAAATCATACAATTAAAGACTGACCCTCCAGGTTTGCCACTAATAGGCTGGTTGTTCTTAAAAATAATATCAAATACAGTCTCGCCTATACCAATTACTTTACGCATAATTCTATGATGTTTGAAATCTTGTTATGCAAATGTAATCAAAAATCAGCAGTTATCCGTTTTACACACCGATAATTCCAGGCAAAAGAATTCATCGCAAACCAACTTGCACCAGAATGGGACTGTTAAGGGTGACTTCACTTGGTGACCAATATATATAATTTATTGATGTCGGTTAAGAAGCTGTTTAAATTTTTGCGAACTTCTTCTGTTGGGCTTTTTATAGGTCTTTTTCGTCTGTTTTGAGTGAATCTTCTGTCACAATGGGCATCCATTGCTCCTTTCAGATTCACTTCAAAACATCCTGAAAAATACACATATAAAAATCTCCAACAAAAATTTAAACAACTTCTAAAAGAATCACAAAAAAATCGAATCAATCATTTGGAAAAACAAAAAAAAGAAATTACTTTTGCATCACGAAAACGGAATTCGGCAAGCAATTGTCTCCTGGTGAGATGGGTGAGTGGCTGAAACCACCAGTTTGCTAAACTGACGTACGGGCAACCGTACCGGGGGTTCGAATCCCCCTCTCACCGCTTTCGTTTAAACGCTGATTTTTCAATCAGCGTTTTTTGTTTTTATGGAGATCAAGTTTGCACACTTTTTGTTATATTTGAGATAAGGAAAACCGAAAATCATTAACCAAATATGACTGCCATAGAGAACAAAGAAAACATATTACAACAGATCAAGAAGATCGCCGACATGCTAATAGGAAACAAAAGCACCTATTCACGCGCTGACCTTGCATACGAACTGAAAAAAATGGGCCTATCAGGCGATTCTGCCGAAGTGGCTGCATTGATATGGGATGCCTTCAAGAAATACAATAACGACACCAACATCGCCAATGCATTCATTGGAAATTCAGGAAGACGCACTGTTGTGGAAGAGCAGGAAGCATTGTCTCACTTTCAGGAAGGAAATACGGCAACTGCCCTCGCCACAATCGGCAACAACAGGCAATCCACAAACAATGCCCTTCAAAGGCTTGCCAATGACGTAGAATTCAACCTCAACCAAACAGGGAAAGGCGCTTCTCTTGCCGACTATATACTGGGAACAGCCGGCGTAAAAAACATAAAAGAAGCAGCCACAAGCCTGATGGGAAAATACACAGAAATGACAGATGCCTACGGTGACGCACAAGATGCCGTAAGAGCATCGATTGATGATTTTGTAACCATCAGAAGCGCAATACTGGATGTTTACCAGAAATACGTCACCGCTCTCACAGATGTATTCGGTCATTCAGTGAAAAGCATCGCACCAGAACTATTTGATTTTGACCAGATATCATATTTAGACACATCAGCCATGCTCCAACGCTTTCAGTTGGAATTTCAAAAAGTGGACGATAATTGCTCAGCCTTAATGAATGAAATAGGCAACAGTTTCCAACACAGTCTGGAAGCCTCCATGACAGATATACGTCTGGTCTCAAAAACGAACAAAAGCATTGCGCTTGTTATGGCAGGACTGAACATGGTAAACCACTACCTGCAAGCGGCAGACAAAAGCAACCGAATGGAAAGCGATTACCTTCAACTGAAAAGACTGGCACGAAAAGACATTGCCACCATCAAAACGGACATGGCGCGTTTGTTCGTCATCAATCAAGTTATCGACAACACATTGCTACCTAAAGCCCAGTTGTTTTTCAAAGAAGCAGAACATTTGCTTAACGGAGAATTGGCAGACTTACAAGACGCAATCTATGACAATCCGCAAACGAAAGGCCTCAAGAAAGAACGAGACTCAATTCTCTACAAACTGAGAATGGCAGAAACAGAACTTGCAGATCACCAACGTCATATCGAACTGTATGGCCGACTTATCGCAGAAGCCAATGAGGAACTTGAGAGAAAACTCCCTATCTACAACGAAGCGAAAACACGTCAGCCAGAAGAGCCGAGCATTCTTGAAAACATGATATCTTTCGGCAGCGCAAAAAAGAACTACGCTCGCGCATTGTTTGACTGGAACGCAGCTTGTGCTCCTTTAGTACATTCTTACGACGACATGAAAAACGACGTCATCGTAAACCAAACAGAGTTAAGTTTTCACAAAGAAGCGGCTGAAGCATGTCAACATCAACTGCAACAACTACACGCAGACCTTGACACTGCCAACCAGAAGATGATGAACGCCATAAAAACTGACAATGAGACAAAGAAAGCAATGCTCAAACATCTCAAACCCATTGTCGGTTTACTGGCACTGGCAAAAGAAATCATGACCGAGAAATTAGACGACCAACTTCTCGCCGCAAAAAGCATCGTGCCAGTCAGTCTGGAAGATTCACTGCACGGGACAATTGCAGACAATGTGGACCGCTTCAGCAATTACATACAGAATGAAATCGCCAAGACACCTACAAAAGAGAAGATTGACGAGCAAGTAAGAACATACATAAGCAACACAGCAGAAATTGTCCACAAAATCATCAATCTGGAGATTGAAAAAGACCAGCAACGCATCCTACAAGAGCAATATGATGTGCAGGTTGAAGAATACTTTGCGGAAATGAGGCAGTATCTTGAAAAAGTAAATAACAAGGCGGACTTCATCCGAAGTGTGGCACAAAAAGTCAATTCAAGTGACAACCCATCCAAAGCGAAACAATCCCTTTTGAAGCTGTGCAAAACAGAATATGAAATTACCGATTCGGATTGGGATGATTTCCTTGCAGGCAAAAAAAACCTTATTCTTTAGAAGTTGTTTAAATTTTTGTTGGAGATTTTTATATGTGTATTTTTCAGGATGTTTTGAAGTGAATCTGAAAGGAGCAATGGATGCCCATTGTGACTGAAGATTCACTCAAAACAGACGAAAAAGACCTATAAAAAGCCCA